>CAUEUQ010000080.1:0-9354 GCA_959021215.1 uncultured Collinsella sp.
CGCTCAATCTCCTGCCGCTGGCCGTGTTCTCGCCTATCGAGGCAACGGGTTACGTAGGATGCTTCCCGACGGAATTCATTGGCTCCGGTTCAGGCAGAGCATCGATGCTTGCCGTGGCCCTGATATACGTCGCGGTCTTTTTTGCGGTCGGCGCCGTTGCGACGCGTTCGCCCAAACAGTCTGGACCCGCGAAAAAGCACCATGGGCTCGAGCTTCTGGACGTGAGCGTGGGATACGGAAGCACGACGATACTTTCAATCGGGTCGCTTTTCCTGAGCCCGGGAACGGCGGCGGGCCTCGTTGCCCCCAACGGCTCGGGGAAAACCACCTTTCTTGAAGCGCTGTCGGGCCAATTTCCCACCCGCATCCGCTCGGGAAGCCTGGCGGCAGACGGAATCTGCCAACGTCGATCAGCCGAATTTGCAGAACTCGTCTACCTGAGCTCTTCGGGCGGCGCGGATCTCTATCCCACGCTATCGGCCATCGAGCACCTTGCTTTCGTTAGGGAGGCGTGGAAATCGGCCGCCGACATCGACTCGCTCTGCGACTCCCTCGGAATCTCCCCATATCTCGACAAGCCGACCCGTAAACTCTCGACAGGAATGAAGCAGCAGGTAAAGCTTGCCATGGCGATAGCGACCGATTGCCCGTACCTCATCCTCGATGAACCGCTGAACGGCCTCGATCCGGGAAAACGGAAAACCTCCTGCGACGCGATGCGCAGCGAAGTGGCGCGGGGACGCAGCGTGCTCATTTCAAGCCATCTGCTCGACGACCTGGCAGACCTCACCGACTCGTTCTACTTCATCGAGGCCGGCACGCTCGTGGAAAAGATCGAGTCGTCCTCGCAGACGCTCAAGCAGGAATACCTCGATACATACGAAGGAGGTGAATGACATGAAACTATTTGAACAGCTGAAGTCCAATGCGTCGCGCATGGCTGTCTACGCCATCCTCGTGGCAACGGCTTTATGCGGAATCGCGGCACCCGTCTATGCGCTCAACGGGGAGAAAGGTGATGTCGAACCCGCGTACATGGCTTCGACGGTTAAGGACCGGTACAAAGCCTTCTCTGGAGACACGTTTTACGTAGCAGAGTACGACACGACCTACCGTCAGCTTCGCTACAACAAGGGCTACGACTATCTAGGCGCAGAGGCAATCAGCTATACGTCGGGTTGGTACCGCTCCAACTATGGACACATAACCCAGTTCAAGTGTAACTACCGTGTGCACAACTAAAGCAACCGGCCGGGACGAGGGGTGACGCAAAAGCGTCGCCCCTCGTTTTTAACCATGTCAACTGAACCTAGTTCAGTTTGGTTGATTTCCGATCTCAGCCGAACACATTGAGCGGAAAGGCCGTTCCCGCAGTCAGTCGAACGTCCCCGGGGCCCTTCTCAGGCCCCGGGGACGGCATTTTCCCAGTTGAAGGAACGGTGGAGATGTGTTTCGATGGGTCAGATTCGTGTCGTTCCGAAAAGACCGTGAACCTTTTGTGGGACACGCGGCGCCGTGGTACCATAGCCGGGTTTGTTGTCTTGGTCGGAAACCAAGACGCCTTATGCGCTGATCGGTAACCAGCGCCTGACCAATAAGGAGTCCTACCATGAAGCAGGGTATCCATCCCCAGTATGTCGAGTGCACGGTGACGTGCTCCTGCGGCAACACCTTCAAGACGCACGCTACCGTGTCCGAGATGAAGGTCGAGCTTTGCAACGAGTGCCACCCGTTCTACACCGGCCAGCAGAAGTTCGTCGACACCGGTGGACGCGTCCAGCGCTTCGCCGACAAGTTCGGTGGCGCCGCTGCCGCCCAGCTCAAGAAGGCTGAGGAGGCCAAGGCTGCCAAGGCCGCCAAGGCTGCTGAGGCCGAGGCCGCTCGCAAGGCCGCCGCTGAGGCTAAGGCTGCCGAGAAGGCTAAGCGTGCCGCTAAGTTCGCCGAGGAGGCTGCCAAGCAGGCCGCCGAGGCTCCCGCAGAGGCTCCCGTCGAGGAGGCCGCTGCCGAGGCCGAGACCACCGAGGCTGCTGAGTAAATAGCTCGCCGAGCAAACACTCGCATTCATGGCTAAAGGGCCGCGTATCCATTTGGGTACGCGGCCCTTTTCTTTTATTGGTGCAAACGAGCCTGCCCCCATTGCACCAGATTGGTGCGAAGGGGACGGGTTAGCTTGCGCCAAATTGCAGAGTGGCAGCGTTTTCCCAGATAAAACCTGCCAAAATAAACCTGTCCCTTTTTGGCAGGTTGGTCGTAGTTATTACGTGGCGGTCGAGGTCGACCGTATAGGCCGCGCCTTGTTTGGCTAAAGTACATTTATCTGTGTTTAACTCGCCCAAGGCTGCATGGCGTGGGCGATGGCCAAAAAGGAAAACCACATGGGATTCATGTCAAAGCTGCTGTCCTTTGGATCCGATAAGGACCTTAAGCGCTACTACAAGATCGTCGACCAGATCAACGGTCTTGAGCCCCAGTTTGAGAAGATGACCGAGGAGGAACTCCGCGCCCAGACCGATAAGTTCCGTGAGCGTTACGCCAACGGCGAGTCGCTCGACGACATGCTCCCCGAGGCTTTTGCCACCGTGCGTGAGGCTTCCAAGCGCATCACGGGCATGCGTCACTTTGATGTACAGCTCATCGGCGCCATGGCGCTGCACGAGGGGCATATCGCCGAGATGAAGACCGGCGAAGGCAAGACCCTGGTCTCCACGCTGGCCGGCTACCTCAACGCTATTGCCGGCAAGGGCGTACACGTCGTTACCGTCAACGATTACCTGGCAAAGCGCGACTCCGAGTGGATGGGCCGCATCTACAAGTACCTGGGAATGACCGTCGGTCTGCTCCAGAACAACATGCCGCTCGAGCTTAAGCGCCCGGCCTACCAGGCCGATGTCACCTATGGCACCAACTCCGAGTTCGGTTTCGATTACCTGCGCGACAACATGGTCACCCGCCCCGAGCAGCGCGTGCAGCGCGGTCACCATTACGCCATCGTCGACGAGGTCGACTCCATCTTGATCGATGAGGCCAGAACGCCGCTCATCATCTCGGGTGCCGGCACCAAGTCCGCCAGCACCTACAAGGACTTCGCGCGTGCCGTGCGCGGCCTTGAGCGCGGTGAGGACGTGTCGCACGACATGCTCACCGCCACCGAGGACGTCGAGCCCACGGGCGACTACGTCATGGACGAGGCCAAGCACACCATCGCCGCCACCGAGCGCGGCCTTAAGAAGATTGAGCGCCGCCTGGGTATCGATGACATCTATGCCGATCTCTCCGGCCAGCTGGTCAACCACCTGCAGCAGGCGCTGAAGGCCCAGTACATGTTCCACCGCGACAAGCAGTACGTGGTCACTAATGGCGAGGTCAAGATCGTCGACGAGTTCACTGGTCGCATCATGGAAGGCCGCCGCTATTCCGAGGGCTTGCACCAGGCCATCGAGGCCAAAGAGGGCGTGCTCGTGCGCGAGGAGAACCAGACGCTGGCCACCATCACCCTTCAGAACTACTTCCGTCTCTATGACAAGCTCTCCGGCATGACCGGTACGGCACTCACCGAGGACGCCGAGTTCCGTGAGATTTATAAACTGCCCGTCGAGGTCATCCCCCCCAACAAGCCCGTGCAGCGTGTTGACCACGAGGACCTGGTGTACCGCACCGTCCAGGCCAAGTACAACGCCGTTGCCGACGACGTCGAGCGACGTCACGCCAAGGGCCAACCGGTCCTGGTGGGCACCGTCTCCATCGAAAGCTCCGAGAAGCTGTCGGCCGCCCTTACCAAGCGCGGCATCGCGCACGAGGTCCTCAACGCTAAGCATCACGAGCGCGAGGCTCATATCGTTGCCCAGGCCGGACGCTACGGCGCCGTGACCATCGCTACTAACATGGCCGGTCGTGGTACCGACATCCTGCTGGGCGGCAACCCCGACGAGCTGGTGCGCGAGCGCCTTGAGTACGAGGGCCTGACCATGGAGGACGTGACGCCCGAGCAGCTCGAGCAGTTTAACGCCGAGGCCAAGGAGACCTGCAAGGCCGAGCGCGAGCGCGTGCTTGCCGCCGGTGGTCTGACCGTCATCGGCACCGAGCGCCACGAGTCCCGTCGTATCGACAACCAGCTGCGCGGCCGCTCCGGTCGTCAGGGCGATCCGGGCGAGACCCAGTTCTACCTGTCGCTCGAGGACGACCTCATGCGCCTGTTCGGCGGCGACAAGATGGACCGCGTCTCCAAGATGATGGTCACGGCCGACATGGGCGACGACATGCCCATTCAGCACAAGATCATCTCCAAGGCCGTCGAGAGCGCCCAGCACAAGGTCGAGAGCATCAACTTCTCCATGCGTAAGAGCGTCCTTGAGTACGACGACGTCATGAACAAGCAGCGCCAGGTCATCTACGCCGAGCGCAATAAGATTCTGGACGGCAAGGACCTGACCGACCACATCACCGAGGTCATGCACGACACCGTGTACCGCTGCGTGCAGGAGTTCTGCACCAAGGACAGCCACGATGGCGAGCGCGACCTGGAGGGTCTGCGCAAGTGGGTTGTGGAGCTCACCGGCCACATCGATACGCCGAAGTTCCCCGACGAGGATTATGAGGCTCTGGCTGCCGATGTCCTGGCTTACGTAGAGAAGTGCTACAACATGAAGGCCGAGCGCTTGGGCGAGGACCTGATGCGCGAGCTCAACACCCAGGTCATGCTGCGCGTCATCGATACCCGCTGGATGAACTACCTGCAGGAGATGGACTACCTCAAGACCGGCATCGGCCTGCGCGGCTTTGGCCAGCGCGACCCGCTGGTCGAGTACAAGACCGAGGCCTACGGCGCGTTCCAGATGCTCGTCGACACCATGTACGAGGATTACCTGCGCACGGTTCTGCGCATCGAGATCAAGGCTGCCCCGCGTGCCGTGGAGCACAAGGAGGAGCCCGCGCTCGAGGGTGCGCGCTTCTCCGGTCCTGCCGAGGTCGATGGTGACAACGGCGACTCGGTGCTGCGCAAGCAGGCGCAGGTGCAGGCCCGCACAGCTGTCCAGGGTGGTCCGGCTGCCGTCAACAACGGTGGCAAGGTGACCACCTATCGCAAGTCCGAGAGCGACGATCCGTACGTCAACGTGGGCCGCAACGACCCGTGCCCCTGCGGTAGCGGCAAGAAGTTTAAGTACTGCCACGGCAGGAATCGTTAATGGCTGAGGCTTTAGAGGTAACGCCCGCCGAGCTGGACGCGTTTGCGGACCGGCTCGGTGAGGTCGAGTCGTATCTCCACCTGGACGAGAAGCGTACCCGCGTGTTCGAGCTCGAGGCCAAAAGTGTTGCCCCTGGCTTTTGGGATGACGCCGACGCCGCCCGTGCCACCATGGAGGAGATCGCGCGCACCAAGGAAGATATCGCTGCCGTGGACACCGCGCGCGGCGAGCTTTCCGATGCCCGCGCCGCGCTGGAGCTTGCCGAGGAGATGGGGGATGACCCCGACGCCGCCGCCCTTCGCGAGGAGGCTGCAGCCACGGCTGAGCGCCTGGCCCGTGCCATCGATGAGCTTGAGCTTTCGAGCTGGTTTACCGGTGAGTTCGATCACGGCGATGCCATTGTGACCATCAAGCCCGGACAGGGTGGTCTGGAGGCCCAGGACTGGACCTTCATGCTCTTTAAGATGTACATGAAGTACTGCCAGCGTCGCGGCTGGAAGGTCACCATCAACGACTGTCCCGCGGCCGAGGTCATCGGCATTGACCGTGCGACCTTTACCGTCGAGGGCAAGGACGCATTTGGCATGCTGCGCGCCGAGGCCGGCGTCCACCGCTTGGTTCGCATTAGCCCCACCGACGACAAGAAGCGCCGCCAGACCACGTTTGCCGGCGTCGAGGTCATCCCCGTGCTACCCGATGATATCGACATCGAGATCAGTCCCGATGACATCCGCGTGGACGTGTACCACGCGAGCGGCCCGGGCGGTCAGGGCGTCAACACCACCGACTCCGCCGTGCGCGTGACGCATTTTCCCAGCGGCATTGTGGTCACCTGCCAAAACGAGCGCAGCCAGATTCAGAACAAGGCCGCGTGCATGCAGATCCTCAAGGCTCGCCTGTACGAGATTGAGCTCGAGAAGCGCGCCGAGGCGCTCGATGAGATCCGCGGACCCAAGACCACGATTGGTTTTGGCAACCAGATTCGCAGCTACGTGCTCTACCCGTACCAGATGGTCAAGGACTTACGCACGGGCGTGGAGACCAGCAATGTCGAGGCCGTCCTTGACGATGGCGACCTGGACCCGTTTGTTATTGGCTACCATCGCTGGGCTACCGGCAACGCCGATGCAGAAGGCTCGGAGGTCTAAAACATCGGGTGGCTTCAAGCCGATGCCAAGCCCAACGGTTGGACGGGTTTGTATCCAGAATAAACCCTGCGCAGGGGTGGTTTTTGTCCGGCGAATCGGTAGAATCGAATACAAGAAGAAGTTCAAAGCGCATCCGTTTGGGTGCGCTTTTTTGAGGGAGGCAGCATGGCATATCGTCTGGACATCAAGCGCATTCTTTCGATGAACTTCTTTCACGACCTGCCCCAGATCATGTTGGGGTGTGCCTTGGCCGCCATCGCGACCGACTTGTTTTTGATTCCCAACGGTCTTGCCGCCGGTGGCGTTACGGGCCTTGCCACCATTATCCAGGCGGTCGGCGCGGCGCGTGGCCTATCGCTTCCCGTTGGTATTCAGACGATCGTGATGAACGCCTTGCTGTTGTTGGCCGTTATGCGCGAGGGCGGCATGTTCTACGTGGTGCAGACCGCGACGGGCTTTGTGCTGCTGGGCTTCTTTACCGATCTGTTCGCCCCGTTTGTAGCACCTCTGGCGGATGCGGACCTGATGCTCCCTGCCATGTGGGGCGGCATTATTACGGGCATCGGTTACGGCATGGTGTTGCGCGCCGGCGCCAACACCGGCGGCTCGGACACGATTGGCCAAATCATCTCGCGTAACACCTCGCTGCCGGTGGGCTCGACCGTCATGGCGATCGATGTTGCCGTATGCGCGCTATCGGCTCCGGTCTTTTCAATCGAAAACGCACTGTATGCAGGCCTTTCGATGGTCATTAGCGGCTACGTGATCGATGCCGTGGTCGATGGTGGCAACAAACGCCGTATGGTACTCATCATCTCGGACAAGTTCCCTGATATCGCTGCCGATATCATGTATGGCCTGGGTCGTGGTTGTACCAAGTTTAAGGCGACTGGCATGTATTCGGGTGCCGAGAAGCCAGTGATTATGGTCATCGTGAGCCGTCGAGAGCTCAATACCCTCAAGACGATCGTGCGCGAGCGCGATCCTCATGCCATCGTGACGGTTGCCGACGTTACGGAAGCCTTCGGCGAGGGATTCAAGGACATTAGCGCGTAGGGTCGATCGCGTTCCATCCAAAAGACGTTCACATTGATAAACCGTTTCATCAGCGGTTCTGCCTGCTAAATTGTTCAAATAATGATAAAAACTCTGGTAAAGCCATCAGTTTCCAGCATAATGAATGACGTACGTGCATTGCGGCTGTGTTGGGATTACCTTCGGTGCCGTGCGCATTTTGTCTAATGAGGATGAAAGGAAGGCACAATGAGCGACGAAGAGCTCAAAAAGGTTGCCAACGAGGTAAGGAAGGGCATCGTCACCGGCGTGCACGCTGCCAAGTCCGGCCATCCGGGCGGTTCGCTCGGCGCTGCCGACATCATGACCTATCTGTACTTTGAGGAAATGAACGTCGACCCGGCCGATCCCCGCAAGGCCGATCGCGACCGTTTTGTGCTCTCCAAGGGCCATTGCGCTCCGGGCCTGTACGCCGTGCTCGCCGAGCGTGGGTTCTTCCCCAAGGAGGATCTCGAGACGCTGCGCCATATCGGCAGCCACCTGCAAGGTCATCCCAACATGAACGACACCCCGGGCGTCGATATGTCCACCGGCTCGCTCGGCCAGGGCATCTCCGCCGCCGTGGGCATGGCGGTTGCCGCCAAGCACTGGGGCGATACTTACCGCACGTACGCCCTGCTGGGTGATGGCGAGAGCGAGGAGGGCCAGGTCTGGGAGGCAGCCATGTTTGCCGGCAACCAGCAGCTCGATAACCTCTGCGTGATCGTCGACCACAACGGCCTGCAGATCGACGGCCCCGTCGAGGAGGTCAACGACCCCATGCCGCTCGCCGACAAGTTCCGCGCCTTTAAGTTCCACGTGGTGGAGCTTGCCGACGGCAACGATTTCGATCAGATCCGCGCCGCCTTTGCCGAGGCCCGCGCCACCAAGGGTCAGCCGACCGCCATCATCGCCGAGACCATGAAGGGCAAGGGCGTTTCCTTTATGGAGAACCAGGTTGGTTGGCACGGCAAGGCCCCCAACGATGAACAGTTTGAGCAGGCCATGGCAGAGCTCACGGCCGCCGGAGAGGAGCTCTAGGATGGCAGACGTCAAAAAAATCGCCACGCGCGTAAGCTACGGCGAGGCCCTCGTCGAGC
This sequence comes from uncultured Collinsella sp., assembly GCA_959021215.1. Taxonomy (GTDB): domain Bacteria; phylum Actinomycetota; class Coriobacteriia; order Coriobacteriales; family Coriobacteriaceae; genus Collinsella. The sequence continues at coordinate 8,485 of CAUEUQ010000080.1, forward strand.
TCGCCAACGAGCACGATGACTTTGTGGTCCTCGACGCTGACCTGGCCGCCGCCACGCAGACCGGCAAGTTCAAGGCCGCCTGCCCCGATCGTTTCTTCGATGTGGGCATTGCCGAGAGCAACCTGATGGGCGTCGCCGCCGGTATCGCGACCACCGGCCGCGTTGCCTTCGCGAGCACCTTTGCCATGTTTGCCGCCGGCCGCGCCTTTGAGCAGGTCCGTAACTCCATCGGCTACCCGCATCTCAACGTTAAGATTGGCGCCACGCACGCCGGTATCTCGGTGGGCGAGGACGGCGCCACACACCAGTGCTGCGAGGATATCGCCCTGATGCGCGTCATCCCTGGCATGACTGTGATCGTTCCTGCCGACGACGTCGAGGCCCGCGCCGTGACGCGCGCCGCCTACGAGTGCGACGGTCCGGTGTACATGCGCTTCGCTCGTTTGGCCTCGCCGGTTATCAACGACCCCGAGACCTACAAGTTCGAGTTGGGTAAGGGCATTGTCATGCGCGAGGGCGCCGATGTGACCATCATTGCCTGCGGCCTGATGGTCGGCGAGGCTCTCGAGGCCGCCGAGCAGCTCGCTGCCGAGGGCATCGACGCCGAGGTCATCAACATGCACACCATCAAGCCCATCGATGCCGACCTGATCGTCAAGAGCGCCACCAAGACCGGTCACGTCGTGACCGTCGAGGAGCACTCTGTGATCGGTGGCCTGGGCAGCGCCGTTGCCGACGTCCTGTGCGAGCAGTGCCCGACGTCGCTCAAGAAGATCGGCGTCAACGACACCTTCGGTGAGTCTGGCCCGGGTGCCGAGCTCTTGCACAAGTATGGCCTGGACGCCGCCAACATCGTGGCGACCACCAAGG
>CAUEUQ010000081.1:0-8901 GCA_959021215.1 uncultured Collinsella sp.
ATGATGAACGTGCCGACCGTCGCAAGGGCGGCGAGCGCGTTAAGGAATTTCAGCAATTGGGGACCTCCGATCAAGTCTTCGGCCGCCCGCGCACGGGATGCGTCGCACACACGATTCTAACCGATGCAGCCCTGATGATGCGGGCGACGGGAAGGGTGGCGCGAGCGGAGCTAGACTAAAGCCGCTCGTAGGCCCTCTTCACAAGCTCGCCCATAAGCTGCCTTCGCTTGCTGATGAACTCCTCGTAATCGAGGTCCTCGAACCCAACGGGCAGGGCGTGCTCCTCGCAGTTGCGGCGGTATTCGTCCTCGCCCAGGGCTTCACGGTACTTCCTGACGTACTCGCTCGGCGCGTCGTCCGAGATGTAGATGTTGTTCTGGTAGTCAACGAGGGTGAAGTTGCCTCGGTTGCTGCGCTGCGAAAGGTAGCCCTTGGCCTTCAGGTAGTTATCTGGGAACAGATGGTGCTTGTCCAGGGCCTTCTTGGAGCCCGACGAACCGGTATGCAGCAGCTGAGAAAGAGGAGCCGTGCTGAACAGCGCCTTGGCACCGAGCACGACCTGAGCCGCGACGAAGCCCCACCAGGTCGGGCCCGTCGCCTCATTTGCGTCGAGGGAGCTGGGCAGCGTGATGGAGAAATAATCGTCCGTCATGATGGCAGCGAGCCTACGGTCGAAGTACGCCCGGAACTCATCGGCCGTCTCAAGGCGCGAGACGTCGTTAAGCTGCTGCTCGAACTCGGATTCGAAGGACCCCACATAGAGCCCCGTTATGGCTGCGGCGAAATACCAGCGCCGCACGAGCCCGCGCACAGCCAGTGGCTCCATGTCGAACTCATAGCGCCCGATAAGGTAGAACGCATAGCAGAACATGAGCGCGTTGCCCGACCCCACCTGGTCGGAGCAGACGTAGCCCGCCTCCGCCAGCGCGTTGATGAAGGCGTGCCAGTTGTTCAAGTCAAGCACGAGATCGAGGGCGCGACCGAACGTGGCAAAGTTCTCGGCCCTCGTCTCGGGCGTCGTTTCCTTTGTCTTGAGATCTCGCCCGCGAAGAATCTGGTAGGCATAACGCAGGCGACCCCTCTTGAACCCCACGCCCACCGTGGCGCGAATGATATGCGTCGGCGAGACGGTCATGAGCGGGTTGTACGAGGTGCCCTTTGCGGGCGCATGGCTCATGGCGCAGAACTCCTCTATACGCTCCCTCATGGCAGGTTCGTAGACCGAAAGCAGGGTCATGATGAAGTCATCCTGCTTAAGCGCCTGCCCTTGCGAGTTCACACGCACAAAGATGTCCGATACGGTCTCCTCGTCAGCCGATTCGGAAATCTCCAGCGTCGGCAGAAGATAACGCTCAAGCCCGAGTAATGCGTTGAGCCCGCTCTCGACGGCATCCTCGCCGTCATCGTCGAGTTCGGGTTCTCCCTTTTTGGCATTCGCCTCGTTAAGGCGCTTGATGAACGCCCTGCGATAGGCGCTCAGCTTGTTGTCGTGGTTCGCCGCGAAGGCCTCGGATACGTCCGGCACATAGCGCGAATCCTTCTCGGTCGAGGCGTCGGCATTCTTGAATGAGCGTGCGATGGGGTCGTAGGCGACCTTCACCGTACGCTCCCTGAAGTTCTTGTCTCGCACGGACACGCCGTACAGGGAGCTCAGAAGGGCAGTGAGTCTCTGCTGTCCATCGATGACAAGGGACTTGGGGACGGCATACACCTTTTGGTTCGAGCCTATGGCAGACTTCTTGCCCGCGTTGTCGCTCGGAGAGTCCCACAGCATCACATAGCCAATAGGGTATCCGCGGAGCATGGAATCAAGCAGGTCGCGGACCTTTTCGTTGCTCCACACGAAGGGTCGTTGCAGGTCGGGCAGACCGATCTTGCCCGTCTGAACGTCCTTCAGGATGTTACCAACCTCCAGCGATATAGGGTTATAGATGGAATTTGGCACTATAGTTCACCGACCTTCTTGGCGTACAGGTTGAAAAGATGGGCGACTATCCTCTCCTCGTCCCCACCGAAGTCGACGCCATAGGCAGCTTCGACAGCAGCGTCGAGCGCCTTATGCGCAGACATCAGCTCGGGGAAGAACGTCTCGTTCTTGGGATCGTACATGTCCGCGAGCGTCGCACCTTCTTGGGCATCCCGGGCGTCGAGCACGGCTTGGGCGCAACGCTCAACTTCTTCGCGTTGGGATTCCGTGGGCTCGGGCCAGACGAAGTTGTTGTAGACGATGCCGCCTGAATAGCGATAGTCGGATTTGAGACGACCCGCCACCGTCCGCATCCATGCGTTATGGAACTGCGACTGGAGAATGCCAAAATGATAGAGAGCTGCATTGGGTATTAGGAACACCAGGTCGCTGCACAGCGTCTCGGGCCCGACAAACCCCATAGGGATATACCTTCTACGCTCTGACGAGACTTTTGGGACAATGATAGCGGTTGAATTGGGAATGATTTCAGTACCGAAATGGTTCGGCCTCTCGGCTGCTTTCAAGGTCTGCTTCCGCGAGCTGCTCAGACGATAGTTTCTAACGTTCTCGATTCTCTCTCTGCAGCAAGGAAGGCCCTTGAGATCGGCCCATGAAGCCTCCCCCAACCACAGGCACCATCTCTCAATACCCCGTATGAACTCCTGCGAGCCGAGCCACCTATGAAAGTACCTCTCTGCCGCAGGTTCTTTAGAAAGAAATGCAGCTTTCTCTTCCGGCGTAAACAGATAGTTACCACCATCAATCGGCTGAGAGCCGATACCGATAGCTGGCACTTTCGACAAGGGCCTACTTCTATTCCAAATAAAGACGTCAGGCGCATTCTTCAGATAGGCGTTGAGCCCAGAAACGGCGATCTGCTCTTCATCAGCATCGGGCGTCGCGTGGTAGAAGAGCGTCTTGGCCCCCGACTCGCGGGAGAACCCGACGATGACGCAAAAGACATGCGCTTGTCTGCCGCCTCGTTGTCCCAGCGGAAGGTGTTGTGCGCGAAGTCGATATGGATTCTCAGGTCGTACAGGGGTTTCCAGAGGTTGGCGACCTGCTCCCCCCTGGCAGATGGAGTTGGTCGAGACCAGGGCGCAGCGCGTGCGCTTCCCTTGCGTGAACCTCGCGGCCTTCATGTACCAGGCCCCGCAGTAGTCGATGTTGCCCGCGTTCTTCGCGCCATCGAAGACCTCAAGGAGTTCGGCCTTCTGCTCCTTGGACTGGTTGCGGGCCCCGAGGAAGGGCGGGTTGCCCACGAGGTACGTGAGGTCATCGGGGAACACCTCGGACCAATCGGTCTTGAGGGCGTTGCCCTCATGGAGGTTGCTGAGGCTCCTGAGCGGCAGGAAGTCGAAGTCATAACCGACGTATATCTCCTGCGTCTTTCGGAGCATCTGCTCCTCGGTGATCCAAAGGGCGGTCTTGGCGACCGAGACAGCGAAGTCGTTAATCTCGATGCCGTACAGTTGATCGAGAGATACGCGGACGGGGCTGTCCTGCGCAATGACGAGGGACGTCTGCCCCGCGTTGCCGGTCTCCTCGCTGAGCTCGTCCTCGATGATTCGGTTCTCGATGGTGCGCAGCTGCCGGTACGCCTCGGTAAGGAAGTTGCCCGAGCCGCACGCGGGGTCGCCGATGGTGATGGAGGCAACCTTGTCGTGCAGCCTCGCCAGGGCCTGCTTGCGTTTCGCCGCCGTCCTCTCGCCCTCGGCCTCGTGCAGCTCATCCCACAGCTCGTCGAGGAAGAGCGGCCTGAGGCAGCGCTCGATGTTCTCCACGCTCGTGTAGTGCATGCCCCCGGCATGGCGGGTCTCGGGGTTCAGCGTCCCCTCGAACACGCCGCCGAAGATTACGCCCGAGATCTCGCGCCAGTCGAAGTCCTGGGACGCGTCGGTGATGGCCTCGAGGATCTCCGGGGTCATCTGCGGGACGATGATGGAGGAGTCGGCGAACAGACCGCCGTTCACGTACGGGAAGGCCGCGAGGTCCTCGTCCATGTACTCGTCCCGCTTATCCAGGGGCGTGTCGATCGCCTCGAACAGGTCCACCAGCTTGCGGCGGAGCTTGGCAGGGTCACCCTCGCAGTACCTACCGAACGCCTGGTGCGATTGCAGGAGGTCGGCGTCCTCGGCGTAGAGCAAGAAGATGATTCGGGTGATGAGCACGTTGAGCGAGCGCTGCTCCTCCTGCGCGCGCTCGTCCTTCTCCTCGATGTGGTGGTACTGCTTGGCGAGGGCATCGTAGAGCCTGGAGACGTAGGCCCCGGCCTCGATGGAAAGCTGCTGCTCCTTGTGCAGGCGGCTCGTCTCGTTGGAGGTCAGGAAGGACAAGAGATACAGGCTGTCCTGGAGCTCTTCGAGGGAAAACTCTTGCACGGTGTTCTCGGGCCGCTCGTTGTCGAGGTCGTAGAGACGGAAGGTCCCGAAGTTGCATGTCATCACCCAGCGGGGGCGCTCGGAGTACGGCAGGTGCCGCGCGTACCACATGGCCTGCTGGAGCGGCGTCTCCATGCCGCCGTTTCTGGGCTCGGGCTTGTCGAGGTCGATGCCCCACGACTTCTGCTCGCAGAGGAAGTTGTGGTCAGAGACGAACACGTCGATGCGACGGCCTCTCACCTTCCGCTCGAAGTCAACGAAGCTGTCTATGGTGTTGGACGGGATGCCCAGGACGTTGATGAGCAGGTCGACCCAGAACTTTTGCGTGTCCTGCTGCTCGTTGTTGGAGCCCGCGGGGATGGCGGCAAGGCGCTTCTGCCACCGCTTGACGAACTCTTTTGCCTCTTTCTTGCTGGCAGGCATACCGAACCTCCTGCGTCGTTGTCTCTTTCGGACAATTTTAAGGGGTAAGAGTGGTACCGCGGACGGAAGGGCGAGTTTTCAACGGTCCCCGGTGTCGAAGGGTCCCGAGTAAAACCCGGAGGCGCCGGGGGCTGTTAGAAACTCGCCCATCTCACAGCAACGTCAACCTAGGTTTTCAACGCTTTGCATAGCCGAAGGGTCCCACATCCAGTCCGTAAGCTGTGGGAAGGGTTGAAAACCGGCCCCGAGGACAAAATATGGAGTTGAGATGATTTCACCATAGAAAGAACTTTCATCCCTAGCTCACCTCTCAATCGAGTTTTGCCCCTATTCATACAAAAACAGGTCAGACGATTTACACCGTCTGACCTGTTATTTTCCTGGTGCCCCCGGGCGGATTCGAACCGTCGACACCCGCTTTAGGAGAGCGGTGCTCTATCCCCTGAGCTACGGAGGCATGTTGTACTAGTGTAGCAGATTTACACCGTTGTAATGTAGCGTATAGCCACTCTTCGAAGTTGCGGTGGAACAGCCTTCCGGAAAGCGTGTCCCACTATCCAGACGAATTCTGGGACGGGCTTTCCGGATGGGGCCTCTCTAGGAAGCTACGACCCGGAATTTGAGCTCGAAATGGGATATGGTTTCCCAAATGAGCCCTGTTCCGGAAACTACATCCCAGAATAGGCTCAAACTGGGATGATATTTCCCCAGCGAATCCCGCGAAGAGCTACAGGTAGTCATTGGGGACGTTCTTTAATGATTGGTCGTTTAAGAGCGTCGCAGACGACTACCCAGCGACTAGTTACCTTTGTGGAAGAGGTTTTTGATAACGGAGGGGATGCTCTTGGCGCCCTTGGCAGTCACATCGATAAAGTCGGGCGAACGCACGAGCTTATCCTCGTCGACGTACTTGCGGACAGCACGAAGCGTCTCTTTGTCGTCGCGCGTCGAAAACGTAAAGTGACCGTTGTCCTTGGTGAAGATGGCAAAACGCGTGATCTTCTTGGTGCCGCGTAAAACCTCGGCGGCAATATAGTCGACCTCGTCCCACGGGATTTGAATATAATCCTCGGGATTGCGCTCGTTGTAATACTCGAACGCCTTATTGCCCACCATCACGTTACCGTGGCTGGTAAGCCCCATCAGGCAGGTTGCCGGCGTTGCCAGATCGACCGTGCTGTTCTGAGATTGCGCCATGCGCGCCTCGCCCTCCAAATAAAACAATCGGACCGCATCCAGTGTACCCACCGGGTGCGGTCCGTTTCAATGGCTCAAAAGCCCTTGCCTAGCAATTCTCGGTCTTAAGCCGAAGCGTGCTTACATGAAGCCGCAGAAGCGACCGATGATGCCGACGGCGAAGAGAGCCAGGATGATGACGATCGGGCTGACCTTCTTCTTGAGGAGCTTGCAGACCAGCAGGGTCAGGCACACGGCGGCAAGGCCGGGGATGAGCTGATCGAGGTTGGCCTGAAGCGTGGTGACCTTCATCTGATCAAGGGCGGTAGCACCGACGGAGTTGTACATCGTCAGCGCTTCCTTGATACCCTCGGAACCGGAGGGCAGGCTAGCCCAGTCGATAAAGGCGCCAGCAGACTGCTTGACCGTGGAGACGATCGGGGTGAAGGAAATGGACACCCAGCGCTCGACCAGGGCGCCGATGATGAACATACCCAGGATGGAAGCGCCCTCGGTGACCTTGCCCATCAGACCACCGGAGAGGTCCTTGGCGATGGAGGAGCCGACCTTGTAGCCAAACTCCTGCGTGTACCACAGGAAAGCGTAACGGATGATGTTCCACGCGAAGAAGAACAGCAGCGGACCGACGATGCTGCCGGACATGGCCAGGGAAGCGCCCAGAGCGCCCAGAATCGGGCGAAGGGTGAACCAGAAGACGGGGTCGCCGACGCCGGCGAGCGGGCCCATCATACCGACCTTGACGCCCTGAATGGCGACGTCGTCAATCGGGGCACCGTTGGCGCGCTCCTCCTCGAGAGCGAGGGTAACGCCAATGACGGGGGCGGAAACATAGGGGTGGGTGTTATAGAACTCCAGGTGGCGCTTAAGAGCGGCAATCTGGTCATCCTTGCTGGTGTAGAGCTTCTTGATCGCAGGGATCATTGCGAAGCACCAGCCGCCGTTCTGCATACGCTCGTAGTTCCACGAGCCCTGAAGGAACTGATGACGGAAGCAAACCTTCTTGCGGTCAGCCTTGGTGAGCTGAATCTTGTTCTCTGCCATATGTATCACTCCCCTCCTACTCGTAATCGTTCAGAATGTCGCCGAGCGGGTCGCCGGAGCCACCGCCCATGCCGCCACCCTGCTTGGCCAGATCCTTAAGGCCAAGGTAGATGAGGGCAAGGGAGATGCCGATGAGACCAAGGGCGATCAGCGTGAGCTGAGGGATGGCAGCAAGGACAAAGCCGAGGACGAAGAACGGCCAGGTCTCCTTGGTGGCCATCATGTTGATGACCATGGCGTAACCGACGGAAGCGACCATGCCGCCGCCGACAGCCATGCCGCCGGACAGCCAGTCGGGCATAGCGTTAAGCGCGTTGGTAACGGCCTCGGCCGGGATGACGCACAGAAGCACTGCCGGGATGGCGATACGAAGGCCCTGCATGAGGATGGCAGCATACTGCCAGCGCTCGATGCCGGAGAAGTCGCCCTTCTCGGCGCAACCGTCCATGGCGTGAGCGATAGCGGTAGCAATGGTACGGCAGATCATGGTCAGGAACAGACCAGCGACCGACAGCGGAACGGCGACGGCGATAGCGGTGGTAACGGCCTTGGCCGAATCGGTGGCGCCACCGTTGAGGGCGAGCACCATGATGATCGAAGAAGCGACCGAGGCCAGAGCGGCGTCAGGCGCGACAGCGGCGCCAACGTTAGCCCAGCCAAGGGCCATCATCTGGAGCGAACCGCCCAGGAGGATGCCCTCCTGAAGGTGACCGGTTACGAGACCGATAAGCGTGCATGCCACGAGCGGCTGATGGAACTGGAACTCATCCAGAATGCCTTCCATACCGGCAAGCAACGCGACAATCGCAACAAGCAGAATAGTGATTGCAGACATGTATCGGACCCTCCTTTACTATGCTTGAGCGGCCAGTTCGGCCTTAGCTTTCTTCAACATGGCGTCGAGATCCTCGGAGGAATCCGAAGGAACCTTGCGGACCTCGAACTTGACGCCCTTGGCCTTGAGAGCCTCGAGAGTCTTAACGTCGTCATCGCCCATAGCGACGGCGTTGGTGACGACGACCTTGCCCTTGGAGTGAGCCATGGAACCGATGTTGACTTCCTTGATGTCGACGCCGGCCTCGATGGCCTTGAGCAGATCCTGCGGGTTCTCAAAGAGCAGCATGGCCTTGGTGTCACCAAAGCGCGTGTCCTTGACGACCTCGGCCATCTTCTTGATGGGAACGACGTTGGCATGGACTCCCGGAGGGGCAGCCTGCTCGATCATGGTCTTGCGGAGCTCGTCGTGAGCAACGCCGTCGGAAACCACGATGATGCGGTTGGGGTTGATCTGCTTGGTCCACGTGGTGGCCACCTGACCATGCAGCAGACGGGTGTCGATACGGACGTGGGCAATCTTGATGTGCCCGTCGCCGATGACCGTTCCCGGAGGGATGGCGCCTGCAGGAGCAGCGGCGGCCGCAGCCGGCTTCTTCTCCTCGGGCTCCAGAGACTCGGGCTTGACGCGCACGCCAGCCTTAGCCTCAGTCACGAGATGTTTTGCGATCGCATGTGCAGTGTTCTTTGCGTCAAAGCGCTGCGAATATGCCTCGATGAGCATAGGCAGGTTGACACCGGTGACGATAGCCCAGGAATCGTGGCCCTCGATGAGCCCGCTGATCTGGTTGAACGGCGTGCCGCCCCACAGATCAACGAGGAAGAGCACCTGCTCCTGGTCCTCGAAGGAAGCGACTGCTTCCTCGACCTTGGCACGGAAATCGTCGGGGCCCATGCTCGGCTCGAGCGAGACCACGGCAACAGACGGCTGATCGCCAAAGACCATCGAGCCCGTCTGCTTGATTCCAGCTGCCAAGTCCCCGTGGCTAGCAAGAACAATACTTACCATCACATAACCTCCTTTTTGTCTACGTATTTCCTACACGACATGAAAGG
>CAUEUQ010000082.1:0-8615 GCA_959021215.1 uncultured Collinsella sp.
TTGTCGCAGCCCCGACCCGCGGTCACGAGCGGGGGCTCCTGTCGTTTCCGTGCCCTCGGATTGGGTCATAGTGTCTGATGTTGTCAGAGCATCGGCGTTACCAGAGCATTGGCGTTGCCGGCAGTTGGGGACAGTCCCTAAGTGCCGGCAGATTGGGACACTCCTTTGCAAGATGGCGCTGAAGATTGTCCCCAACGACTAGTCGTTTAATGCGCCAGTTTCTGTCGAGTCGGTGCTTCTTGCGGGTTGCCCGTATAATGGTTTGCGTATGAACCGCAACCAAGGAGTTCCAGTTTATGGACCAGAACCTTTTTAAATTCGACCTGATTGCCGAGGATCCGACGACGCACGCGCGCGCCGGCGTACTGCACACCCCGCACGGCGACATCGAGACGCCGATCTTTATGCCCGTGGGCACCAAGGCAAACGTCAAGGGCATTCCTACCGAGACTGTCAAGAAGCTCGGCGCCCAGATCGTGCTCGCCAATACCTATCATCTGTCCATGCGTCCCGGCGAGGATACCATCGCCGAGCTGGGCGGCCTGCACAAGTTCATGAACTGGCACGGCCCCATCCTCACCGACTCGGGCGGTTTCCAGGTTTTCAGCCACAACGATGCCGTCAAGCTCACCGATGAGGGCGTGCGCTTTATCGTCAACGATTACGACGGCCGCCACGTGTTTTGGACGCCCGAGGACAACATGGAAATCGCCATGAAACTCGGCTCCGATATCTGCATGCAGCTCGACCAGTGCCCGGGCTATCCCGCCACGCGCGCCTACGTTGAGCGCGCCGTTGAGCTGTCGAGCATGTGGGCCGAGCGCTGCTATAAGGCGCATACCCGCGATGACCAGGCGCTCTTTGGCATCGTTCAGGGCGGCATGCACCTGGATCTGCGCCTGCGTTCGCTGCGCCATCTGGAGGAGTGCGGCGACTTCCCGGGCTATGGTATCGGTGGCTATTCGGTGGGCGAGGATCACGAGACCATGTTCGAGACCCTGGCGCCGCTCGTGAGCGAGTACATGCCCAAGCATAAGCCGCGCTACCTGATGGGTGTCGGCAACCCGACCACGCTCGTGCGCGGCGTTGGCGTGGGCATCGACATGTTTGACTGCGTGCTGCCGACGCGCACCGGCCGCATGGGCACGGCGTTCTCCAGCGAGGGTCGCCTCAACTTCCGTAACGCGCGTTTTGCGCACGACGATGGTCCCATCGATCCCACCTGCACCTGTCCGGTGTGCACGGGCGGTTACAGCCGCGCGCTCATCCGTCACATGGTCACGCAGAAGGAGATGCTCGGCGGCATTTTGCTGTCGATGCACAACATCTACTACCTGCTCAACCTTATGCAGCGTGCTCGCCAGGCCATTATCGAGGGCCGTTACGGTGCGTTTGTGAGCGACTGGATGAATAGCCCTGCCGCGGTGGATTACTAAGGGCGACAGACACGCTTGCAGAGCGTGGGCAATGGCAAAGGCTGAGCGGCAACCGCTCGTCACATTTGCTGACACCGGCTGCGCGACCGCTGACCGATAGCTTGCAAGCACTTGATGCATCGTGGGTACCATACCGAATAGTTGATGTTCGGGCGGGTGTTTGGCGCATGGCGTCGACCCCGCCCGTTTTTTTGATAGGAGTACCCATGATTAAGAACGAGAATGTCGAGGGCGAGCCCGCCTACGACGAGACGTACCGCCGCGGCCCCGTGGTTATGCGCGGCCCCATGATTCCTAAGGACAACACCTACGCCAACCTGCTGGCGCCCGAGGAGTCGACCGACTGGCTGCATGCTGATCCGTGGCGCGTGCTGCGCATCCAGGCCGAGTTTGTCGATGGCTTTGGCGCACTTGCCGAGCTCGGGCCCGCTGTGACCATCTTCGGTAGCGCTCGCACGCCCAAGACCGATCCGCTCTACAAGGCGGCGCGTACCGTCGGGCGCAAGATCGCACAACGTGGCGTGGCGGTCATCACCGGTGGCGGCCCCGGCATCATGGAAGCGGCCAACAGGGGAGCGGCAAGTGTCAACGGCAAGTCAGTTGGCCTGGGCATTGAATTGCCGCACGAGCATGGGCTCAACAAATATGTGAACCTCGGCATGGACTTCCGTTACTTCTTTGTGCGCAAGACCATGTTCGTCAAATACAGCTCGGGTGCCATCGTGTTTCCCGGTGGTTTTGGCACGCTCGACGAGATGTTCGAGGTGCTCACGCTGGTGCAGACGCACAAGGTTAAGCGCATGCCGCTTGTGCTGGTAGGTAGCGAGTACTGGCGGGGCCTATTCGACTGGCTCAACGGCCCGGTGATGGATGCCGGTATGATCAGCCCGCTCGATCCCGAGCTCGTACACATCACCGACGACCTCAACGAGGCCGTCGACATCGCCCTGAGCGGGCTGATGTAGAGTAGGTAAAATGGGATGGGCTAAAAAGACTGGTCTGAAACGTTTGATACCAGTCTTTTTAGCCCCGTCCCAAATGAACTGCTTCTAAGTTGCGGTGGAATAGGGATTGATTGGCGGCTAATAAGCCAAAAACAGTCCCTATTCCACCGCAAATGGTAAAGGTGCCCCTAGTGGATGGGCTGGTAGCGGGGGCAGTAGCTGATGGCGATGGCGTCGACGCCTACATGGGTGGCGATGGTGCAGCCGATGGGGCCGGTGCCGGCGTCTACGTAGTCCTGGCCTGCGAGTGCCTCGTCGACAAGCTCCTGCTCCTCGGCGGCACCGGTCGTGAGCACGCGCACGCTGGAGCCCGGATGCTCGGCCAAAAACGCGAGGCAGTCTGCCATGGTGTTGGCGACGATGCGCTTGGCGCCGCGGCCCTTCTTGATGGCCTTGATCTCGCCCGACTGCCACTCCGGCGAAACGGCCAGGCGAATATTGAGCATCTGCGTGAGCTGGCCGGCGAGCTTGGGCGCGCGGCCGTTCTTAACGAGGTTCTCGAGCGTGCGGGGAATCAGCAGCAGGTGCGCGTCGGGCAGGGTCGCGCGGATCTGTGCCTCGGTCTCGTCCAGGCTGCGGCCGTCCTCGCGCATGGCGAGCGCGTACTCCACCAGCAGGCCCTCGGCACCCGAGCCGGTGCGCGAATCGATGCAGCGCACGTCGAGCTCGTGGGTCTCGGCGACCAGGCATGCATTGGAATAGCAGGCGGACCACTCGCTGCACAGCGAGATAAAGATCGCGCTGTCGTGGCCATCGGCGCGCACGCGGTCAAACAGCGCCTTGAACTCGCCGGCACTCGGCTGCGAGGTATGCGGCAGCTGCTCGGAGCCGGCCATGCGGGCGACGTACTCCTGGGCGGTGATCTGTACCTGGTCGAGCAGGTCCTCGCCTTCGATAATCACATGCAGCGGAATGACGTAAATGCCGAGCTCTTGGGCGCGGGCGGGGGAGATGTCCGACGTGGAGTCGGTTATGATGGCAAAAGACATAATTGCACCTTTCGTTGGGGCGCGGCAGCGCCGCCTTCTGAGAGCAAAGTGCGACAAGTATAGTGGAGTCGTTCCACATTTATAGGTTCAATTGTTGAATAGTCAACAGTTTGAAGTGTCGGTGTGGAAATCGTCAACTGGGGAAGAGGGATGCCGATGGAGGCGCTGGAGATATGCAAGCGGCCGGTCGTGCTGTTTGATTTCGATGGCACGGTGGCAGATACGGGTCGAGCGGTGATGACCTCGACGCGCAAGACGTTGGCCGCGCGCGGGTTTTCGGAGGCGCAGATGGGTGACCTGCGTCGCATGATCGGGCCTCCGCTGTGGAAGAGCTTCCACGACTTTTACGGCTTTACGCGCGAGGAGTCGCTTGTGGTGGCCGACGAGTACCGCGCCTTTTTTGACGAGCTGGGACCGGAGGAGTATCCCGTGTTCGACGGGATCCCCGAGCTGCTGGATGGGTTGGTCGCCCAGGGCAAGCGCTTGGCCGTGGCGACGTCGCGCATGGAGGCAAAGTGCATTGACATGGTGGGCGAGCTGGGGCTTTCGCAGTTTGAGGCGGTGGTCGGCATGAATCCGTCGCAGGGGCGCGAGACCAAGGCCGATTCGGTTCGCGATGCCCTGGCGGCGCTCGGCGCGACGGCGGGCGATGCCGTGATGATCGGCGATCGCTTTAACGACGTCGAGGGCGCGCACGCGATGAGCGTGCCGTGCATCGGCATTTATTCGGGTGCGGCGGCGCCGGGGGAGCACGAGGCAGCGGGCGCCGATGCGGTGGTGCACTCGGTGGCCGAGCTTGCTAAACTTTTCGCTATCTAATAGACGTAATGTGAGGGGCGGGCGTACCCGTCGCTCATTGGTAAGGAGGTCGTCCATGAATCAGGTGGAGCAGAGCGTTACCGAGTATGTCGACGAGGTCTGGGAAGATGTCGTTGCCGATATCGAACAGCTGGTGAGCTATCCGTCCGTGGCCGTTGCTGCCAATGCGGAGCTCGGTGCGCCGTTTGGCCGCCCGGTCCGTGATGCGCTCGATTGCGCGCTCGGCATTGCGCAAAAGCTCGGCTATCAGACGAGCGACGACGAGGGCTATGTGGGAATCGCCGATATCCCGGGTCGCGGCGACAAGCAGCTCGCGACCATCTGCCACGTGGACGTGGTGCCCGCCGGCCCCGGCTGGAACACCGACCCGTTTGCGATGGAGCGCCGCGAGGGCTGGCTGCTCGGTCGCGGCGTGATTGACGACAAGGGCCCGGCGGTATTGTCACTCTACGCCGGCGCCTACTTGCTCAAGCACGGCATTGTTCCGCGCTACACCTTCCGCGCGCTGCTGGGCTGCGATGAGGAAGTGGGCATGTCCGACGTTCACCATTATCTGGAGAACAACGCAGACCCCGACTTTTTGTTTACGCCCGATGCCGAGTTCCCGGTCTGCAATGCTGAGAAGGGCCAGTTTGGGGCGACGTTCGTGAGCCCCAAGATCGACGGCGGGCGCATTGTGTCCTGGAGCGGTGCCGAGGCGAGCAACGCCATTCCGTCGCAGTCTATCTGCGAGCTCGCGATTGCCGCCGATGAGCTGCCGGCGCCGGTCGAGAACGCCGACCGCCTTGAGATCACGACACTCGATAACGGGCATGCGCAGATTTTCGCCCACGGTATTGGCGGTCACGCTTCGATGCCTGAGGGCACCATCAACGCCGTCGGCCTGATCGTGTCGTATCTGCGCGAGGCCGAGGACGCGTTTGGTGCACGCGACGAGCGCCTGCTGACGCCTGCCGAGCACGAGTTCGTCAAGTTCCTGGCCTTTGTGCATGCGGATGCCTATGGCCGCGGCCTGGGTATCGACGCGACGAGCCCAGCGTTTGGCCCGCTTACCTGCAACGCTGGCGTCATCCGTGTGGCGGATGGCCATATCGAGCAGGTCATCGACGTGCGCTTCCCCGATAGCACGAGTGCCGATACCATCCGCGAGCAGCTCGAGCCGCTCGTGGGCCGTTTTGGCGTGACGTGCCGTGTGGGTCGTGCGAAGGTGCCGTTCTCGGTGTCTGCCGACGATCCGGCCGTGAAGGCGCTTATCGATACCTATAACGAGTTCACCGGCAAGCATGCCGAGCCCTTTGCCATGGGCGGCGGCACGTACGCGCGCAACTTTGCCCGCGCCGTCTCGTTTGGCCCCGAGGAGACCGGCCTGGAGCTGCCCGCATGGGGCGGCCAGATGCACGGCCCCAACGAGTGCGCCAACGAGGAACAGCTCAAGCAGGCGCTCAAGATTTACATCGTGGCCATCCTGCGCCTCAACGAACTCGAACTATAGTTACGCGGTTTTACCAAACCGCGTAACCAGTCGACGCTGCAAGCCCGCCAGAGCGGCAATCTGCCTTTCAACTTCGGTGGCATGATCAAAAGATCAATGCCACCTTGTTTCATGGCACCTTGCTCTCTCTGGCGGGCTTTCGCTGTCGTTGCCAAAACATCGGCGTTGCTGGGGTAGTCGTTGGGGACGTTCTTAAATGACTAGTCAAACAAGACTGTCTCCAATGACTACCTTCCTCTGGTGTAAAAGGCGCGCCACGCTAAATGCCGGGTTTGTTATTCGTTTGTAAAGGCCGTGCTGCGCTTGCGGTAAGGGTCTATCAGATGCCCGTAAAAAACCGCAGTTGGCGCGGGCACTGCCCGATCGAGGCCGTATCTTTCCAAACAGCAAAGCGGGCAGGGTGCCCGCGAATCGCATGTATGAAAGGAAGATCATGCTCGATCAGGCTTATTCTCGTCGTCAGTTCCTCGGCCTCGCTGGTGGTCTTGCCAGCATCGTCGGTCTCGGTCTCGTTGGGTGCGGCGGCTCCGGCGCATCCGATGCCGCCGACAAGGGCAGCGCCGCTGCCGCTGCCGAGTCTGTCTCCGGCGAGGTGACCTACGACGGCGCCTCTTCGTTCCAGGCTCTCGTCGAGGCTGCTGCTGAGAAGTTCATGGATGCCAACCCCGACGTTTCCATCTCCGGTTCGGGCAACGGTTCGGGCAAGGGCCTGACCGCTGTCGCCGCCGGCACCGTCACCATCGGTAACTCCGACGTCTTCGCCGAGACCAAGCTCGAGGCCGACCAGGTCAAGAACCTCGTCGATCACGAGGTCGCCGTCGTGGGCATGGGCCCCGTCGTCTCCAAGAACGTGACGGTCGACGATCTGTCCCTCGAGCAGCTCAAGGGCATCTTCTCTGGCCAGATCACCAACTGGAAGGAGGTCGGCGGCGACGACGCCACCATCGTCGTCCTCAACCGCAAGGCCGGCTCCGGTACCCGCGCCACCTTCGAGGCCGCCGTCTTTGGCGACGAGGCCGTCGACTTTAAGGGCGACGCCGAGCTCGACAAGTCCGGCGACGTCCAGACCCAGATGGCCAGTACCGACAACGCCATCTCCTACCTGGACTTCTCGCACTTCGACGACTCCAAGTTCAACGCCGTCAAGGTCGAGGGCGTCGAGCCCAAGAGCAAGAACGTCACCGACGACTCCTTCAAGATCTGGGCTACCGAGCACATGTACTGCGCCAAGGACGCAGACGAGGCCACAAAGGCCTTCCTGGACTTTATGCTTTCCGACGACGTCCAGGGCAAGCTTGTCGAGGAGCAGGGCTTCATCCCCGTCTCTGCCATGAAGGTCGTCAAGGACGCCAGCGGTAAGGTCTCCGCTAAATAGGTAATCGCCCCCGGAAAGGTTTGCAATGGCAAAACAGCTGCCAAAGCGCGACCTTGAGAACGTGGGCCTGGGCGTCACGGGCGCGTGCGTAGCGCTCGTGACGCTTGTTGTTGCCGCGCTTATCTTCATGGTCGCCCAAAAGGGCCTCTCGGCTTTTGTTAAGGATGGCGTTTCGGTCGTCGAGTTCTTCACTGGTACCAAGTGGGACCTGGCTAACACAGCCGAAAACGGTCTGCCTTACACCGGCGCCCTGCCCCTGATCGTCACCTCGTTTGCGGTCATGGTACTCTCCACGCT
This sequence comes from uncultured Collinsella sp., assembly GCA_959021215.1. Classification (GTDB taxonomy): domain Bacteria; phylum Actinomycetota; class Coriobacteriia; order Coriobacteriales; family Coriobacteriaceae; genus Collinsella. The sequence goes on from CAUEUQ010000082.1 coordinate 7,413, forward strand.
TATCGCGCTGCCCATCGCCATCGGCTCTGCCATCTTTGCGGTCGAGATCCAGCCTAAGTTTGGTTCCAAGATCTTTCAGCCGCTTATTGAGCTTTTGACCGGCATTCCCTCGGTCGTCTTTGGCTTGATCGGCTTTCACGTGGTTGTCGGCCTTATGAAGAGCGTTTTCCATGTGAGCACGGGCCTGGGCATCCTGCCCGGCGCTATCGTGCTGGCCGTCATGATCCTGCCGACCATGACCACGCTTTCGGTCGATGGCCTGCGCGCCGTGCCCGACAGCTACCGTCAGGGCTCGCTTGCGCTGGGCTACACCCGCTGGCAGACCATCTGGCACGTGGTGCTCAAGTCCGCCATGCCGTCGCTCATGACTGCGGTCATCCTTGGCATGACCCGCGCCTTTGGCGAGACACTCGCCGTGCGCATGGTCATCGGCGGCATCGAGGCCATGCCGACGTCGCTGCTGTCGCCGGCCTCGACCATCACCACCACGCTCACCACGTCTATGGCAGTCTATGCCGAGGGCTCGGCCCAGGACGATGTTCTGTGGGCGCTTGGTCTGCTGTTGATGGGCATGAGCCTCATCTTCATCCTGATCATCCATCTCATTGGCCGCAAGGGGGCGAAGGCTCGTGGCTAGCACGCACATCCACATCGACGAGGCGAGACTCGGGCGTGTCCAAAAACAGGACCGCATCGCCACGGGCGTGCTGACGGCGATCGCCGCCATCGTCATGCTCATCGTCGTTTCCATGGTGGCCTATATCCTGTTCGAGGGTATCTCGACGCTGTTCCAGCCGGGCTTCCTCACGCAGCCCGCGCGCGCCAACGGAACTCAGGGCGGCGTACTCTACCAGCTGTTCGACTCGTTCTATCTGCTGCTGATCACTCTGATCATCTCGGTGCCCATCAGTCTGGGCGGCGCGGTCTTTTTGGTTGAGTACGCGCCGGACGGCCCCATCCGCGACATCGCTTCCACCGCCATCGAGACGCTGTCCTCGCTGCCTTCCATTGTCGTCGGCATGTTCGGATTCCTGGTATTCTCGGTGCAGCTGGGCTGGAAGTACTCCATCATCTCCGGCGCCGTCGCGCTCACCATGTTCAACATCCCCATCCTGGTGCGCGTGATTCAGCAGGCGCTCGAGGACGTGCCGCAGGCCCAGCGCGATGCGTGCCTGGCCATGGGCCTCACTCGCTGGGAGGCCA
>CAUEUQ010000083.1:0-8593 GCA_959021215.1 uncultured Collinsella sp.
ACGATATGGCACCGTGGGGACACATGTATGTCAATCCTGGTCTAACAGAGCCTTAGCCATTGATAGCCTCCCATCGTGTGCGGGGCACCCATTACGCCCCGCGCTATAAGTCCCATCCTAACGCTTTTGAAACAAAAAACGCGTGAGAACGTCAAAAGTGTTAAAGCGTTTCAACAGATGATGAAAAATATTGCGGCAAAGGAACAGCCCCTTTGCCGCAATCGGTTACTTTCGGCAGCCCTCTTTCCAAGCCTCGGCCGCAACCTTCCAGCGTAAGCGCAAGTCGCGCTCGCGGTCGATGAACATGATGGCAAACGCGACAAACAGCAGCAAGCTCGCCACGACGATGGCATGCAGGCCCATGCGTTCAATACACCAGTTGCCCAACACGGCGCCAAACACAAAGGTAAAGATCACGCCAAAGTACAGCAGGCCGTTTTCCAAAAAGCCGCGCCTGTGGGTGATGATGTAATCGTCCACGTTTTGCAGCGCGTTGCGCAAGTTGCCGATGCACATGGTCGTAGCGATGCCGTGACCGTGGATCTTGCGGAAGCTCTCGACTTGCATGCCGCAGGCAAAAGAGGTGAGGCAGTTGGCGAGCAGGTTGTAACCGCCACCGGGGATAAAGCTCACGCCCAGCAAGATGACGGCTTCAAAGAACACCGTCACCTGACGCCAGTGGATCACGCTGCCAAACCGCTCGTGTACCAGATCGGCAAGCATAATACCCACGGCAAACGACACCACAGGGAAGAAGTAGCGCCCCGCAAGTGCCCAGTTGCCCTCCGAGATGCTCACTCCCACGAGCAGGATGTTGCCTGTTTGCGCGTTGGCGAAAACATGGTCGCGCCCAATGTACGAATACACGTCCATAAAGCCACCGGCGAGCGCCAAGATGATGCCCAGCTCAATAGACTCCGATATCTGTTTGGCACGCTGCATCGTCGTGCATCCTCCTTGTTGACGACTCTCTCGTGCGTTGGCGGAAACATAGCCGCCGTTCATACTGTAACCCATTGACAACATGGCGTGCGCGCGAGACGACCCCTTCGACACAGGGATACGCAGTCTGGAAACAAACAACACCCGCATCGACACGCCGATCCGCCAGCTCGTGTACTCCACCAGTCTTTTTAGCCCCGTCCCAAAAAGACTGGTTACAATTACGTGCAGCATACAAACACCGGGAGGGATCGTGGCAAAAAAGCCTCAGCACGCTCAGAACAACCAGCGCAGTCAGCAGGGCAAACAGGGCCAGCAGCAAAAGCGCGGCGGTAAGGCCCAGAGCGGCCACACCACTCATGCCCCGGCAGCGCCTGTCCGCCCCTGGCGCCCGGGCCGCGATAAGTTCCTCCCTGTCAGCCGCGCCGACATGGATGCGCGCGGTTGGGACCAGTGCGACTTTGTCTACATCTGCGGCGACGCCTACGTGGACCACCCCAGCTTTGGCATGGCCATTATCAGCCGCGTCCTCGACGCGCACGGCTACAAGGTGGGCATCATCTGCCAGCCCGACTGGACCGACCCCGCCAGCATCAGCGTGCTCGGCGAGCCGCGCCTGGGCTTTTTGGTCAGCGCCGGTAACATGGACTCCATGGTCAACCACTATTCGGTGACCAAGCACCGCCGCCACACCGATGCCTACACGCCCGGCGGCGAGGAAGGTCACCGCCCCAATCGTGCCGTCACGGTCTACGGCAACCTCATCCGCCAGACGTTTAAGGACGCTCCCATCATTATCGGCGGCATCGAGGCAAGCCTGCGCCGCCTGGCCCACTACGACTACTGGCAGGACAAGCTCAAGCGCTCGGTACTACTCGACTCGGGCGCCGACATCCTCATCTACGGCATGGGCGAGCACGCAATCGTCGAGATCGCCGACGCGCTCGACGCGGGACTGCCCGTCGACCAGATTACCTATATCAATGGCACCGTTTACCGCACGGGTTCGCTCGACGAGGTCTACGACTACGACCTGCTGCCCAGCTGGGACGACCTTACCGCCGACAAGCTCAACTACGCACGCAGCTTCAATGTGCAGCAGCAGAATATGGACCCCATCACCGGACACCGCCTGGTAGAGCCCTACCCCAACAGCGTCTATGTGGTGCAGAACCCGCCATCGGCGACGCTCACCACCGATGAGATGGACGAGGTAGCCGAGCTCCCCTACGCACGCGATTGGCATCCCGACTACGACGTGGCAGGCGGCGTGCCGGCCTTTGCCGAGATCAAGTTTTCCATTAGCTCCAACCGTGGCTGTTTTGGTGAGTGCTCATTTTGCGCCCTCACCTTCCACCAGGGGCGCGTGCTGCAGATGCGCAGCCACGATTCGATCATGCGCGAGGCCGAGCTGCTCACGCGCGATCCCGAGTTTAAGGGCTACATCAACGACGTGGGCGGACCGACGGCAAACTTTAGCCGCCCTGCCTGCGACAAGCAGCTCAAGCACGGCGTGTGCAAGAACAAGCGCTGCCTGTGGCCGAGCGTGTGCAAGAACATGGTGGTCGACGAGAGCGGCTACACGCAGTTGCTGCGCGACCTGCGCCAGCTGCCGGGCGTCAAGAAGGTCTTCGTCCGCAGCGGCATCCGCTTTGACTACACCATGGCCGACGCCTCGGACGAGTTTTTGCGCGAGCTGCTGGAGCACCATGTCTCGGGCCAGCTCCGCGTGGCACCCGAGCACGTGAGCGACGCGGTGCTGAGTGTGATGGGCAAGCCGAGCCGAGCCGTCTACGACGCGTTCTGCCGTAAATTTGAACGCCTGAACCGCGAATACGGACTCAAGCAGTACGTGGTGCCGTACCTAATCTCGAGCCATCCCGGCTCAACGATGAAGGAAGCCGTGGACCTTGCCGAAGCCGTGCGCGACATGGGCTACATGCCCGAGCAGGTGCAGGACTTCTACCCCACCCCGTCCACCATGTCAACCTGCATGTACTACACCGGCGTGGACCCACGTACCATGCAGCCGATCTACGTGGCACGCGACCCGCACGAGAAGGCCATGCAGCGTGCGCTCATCCAATACCGCAAGCCCGAGAACTACAAGCTCGTGCGCGAGGCGCTGGAAAAAGCCGGGCGTCGTGACCTGATCGGCTACACCAAGCACTGTCTAATCCGCCCCGTACCGCCACGACCGGGCGAGACATCGGCCAGCGGCGGACACGGCACTGGCAAGAAGGGTGGCAAACCGCATGGCGGCGGCGCTGGCAAGGGACCCAAAGGCAGCAAGGGGCACGGCGGCATGTCGCGCGCACAGAACACTGCCGGTCGCAATCGCGCGGCCCAGGGGCGTCAGGGCGCCAACGGAGGCGGGCGTCGCAACTAGGGAAGCGGTGCGCTCGCTGCGTCCATCCCACACGCGTGGCGCAGCGAGCGCATCGCCTCAACGAGGATGACGCCGGCGATAGCGACCGTAATTGCCACATCGAGCGGCGTGTTCACAAACCAGAGCAACGTCATGAGATACGACCCGGCATTAAAGGCAAAGTGCAGCAGGATCGTGTAGCGGAGCTTTCCGGTCGTCACGAGCACCCAACCAAAGATGAGGCCGGCGGCGCCGGCGTAGCAGCCCTGCACCCAGTTCATATGCATAAAGCCAAAGATGGCCGCCTGCAGCACAATCGCCGCGGCGATACCCCACGTGCTTGGGGCCGCCCAGGGCACCATGGCGCCGCCTTGCGCGCTCGCACGACGCCGGCGCTTCCAAAGTGGGCGGCACTGCGGATTAAACGCTCGGAGCGAAAACTCAAAAATAATGCCGCGCACCAGCAGCTCTTCACAAAATGGGGCGCCGAGCACCGTAGTCAGGACGGCGAGATAGCTGGTGTCGCCCATGCCTGTTTCCTCGACAAGCTCGCTGTAGTCGGCCGCCGCCTCGGGCAACAGCGACAGCGCGGCGTCGGTCACGTAACCAACGACCACCTGCAGGGCAAGGCCAATCACGATAACGCAGGCGATGCGTTTCCACGCCCCACGCGCTCCCCCGCCGAGCGGGTGCTCGCTTTGCCGGCGTGCCATAAACGAACGCGGCCACAGATAACGCCACCACAGCAGCGCCATCAAAAACGACGCCGTCTGAGCGGCAGCCTGAAACCATTGGATATCGAGATTGTCGATCGGATAGCCCGTCAGCACCGATACGGCATCGAGAACTGAAAACAGAACCACGCTCAGGGCTATATCGGCAGCAACAACGCCAAAACAGGCAAGCGCCCAAATCATCGCATTGAGCATGCCAACCTCCTCAAAACCGTTCCCTAGTTCTACCACAACTCGGCAGAGAGCTGATCCCATGGGGACGGAGGAAAACGGATCACTTATTGATGAGAATCAGGCGCAGTGCCAAAGGCCCCGCTGGGCGAAATGTCGAACGGAAAGGTGCCGCAGCGATTGAAGGCGGCGATAAACATGCGGATGGCGTTGGACGGCGTGGTGCCTACGAGCTGGGTTGCCGCCGCGAAGGCCGCCTTTTCCTCGGGTAAGACCTTCGCGACAACCGGGGTCATGTGTTCTGCCATGGCGCTTCCTTTTGAAACGACGGTGGTGCGGATAGATGCGGGCCACGCGGCTGGGCGACGGGCTGTGAAGGCAACCCGATTGGCCCGCATCTGGAGTTTGTTTCTACAGCGTTGGTATTACTTGGTAATCCTAAGTATTACCCCGCAGATAGAATACCATACCCGACCCCATGGGGACGGAGAAAAACGGATCATTTTGTTGCTGGGTAAGTATTTAGAGCGTGATGATGTCCGAAATATTGAGGGCCCGAGCGTCAGCGGAATCGTGCGTGGCAAGCAACAGCATACGGCCGTCGAGCAAGTCGAGCACGGCCTCGGCGCATGCGTCGCGCGCAGCGGTATCTAGACCGGTAAAGGGCTCGTCCAGAATCACCGCGTCGCCTGGGCACAGCAGGGCTCGGGCAATCTCGACGCGACGGCGCTGCCCGCCCGAGAGCTCGGCCGCACGAGCATGCACATCGACCCCCGGCACCAGCAGACGCAACAGGGTTGCGGCACTCGAGGCATCCACGTGAGCGTCGGCACACACCAGCACGTTATCCAAAACCGAGGCGCCGTCTACCAGGCGCACATCCTGAAACACCATGGAGCACGGCACGCACTTCCCCGCCGCCAGCGCAAGCAACGTCGACTTGCCCACACCCGAGGCGCCCATCACGCAGGTACGCCCACCGGCGGGCACGCGAAGCACCAGTCCGTCGAGCGCCGGAGCCCAGGGCGCACGATCGCCCACGGCAAGCGCAAGCTCCGCCGCAGCGCCGGCGCCAGCAGAGCCGCCCGCACGCCAGCGATTACCACGTCCATGCACCCACACGGCAACACGCCATGCCACGGCCCCCGAAGCCCGCAGCAACCACACCAGCACGCGCTCGCATGCCCACGATGCCGCCACGACCAACACGGTCCACGCCAGCAGGTCAGCCGTCTCAATGAGCAACTTCGCCTGATAGATGCGTTCGCCCACGGTGCCCGTCGCCATGCCAATCAACTCCGCCGCCACGCCGGCCTTCCAGCTCATGCCAATCACGGCGCGGGCGCACGAGAGCACAAACGGCAGGACTTCGCGCCAGGTGTGGGCACAAAACAGTCGCCAGCCCCGCACGCCATGCAGGCGGAACATCTGCTCCAGCGGCTTATCCACTTGTGTCAAACCCTCGACCAGTGAGAAATATACGCCCGGCAGCGCCATCAAAAAGACCGCCGCAATGCTCACGCGCGCCGACCCCAGCCAAATGAGCAGCAGGACCACTACGCAGGCAACCGGCGTCGCCTTAACAAACGAAAGCGCCGGCGCCACCAGGCGGGCAAACGTCCGCGACCGCACCGAGACTCCCGCCAGCACGCCGCCGCACACCGCGGCAAGTGCCAACCCACCCAAAATTCGCAAGCCCGAGCCCACCAGAATCGCCCACGTGCCGGCATCGCACACCAGCCGCAGCAACGCCACCACGACAGCACCCGGCCCCGGCAAAATCAACGGCTGCGCTACCAACGCCGCCGCAAAGACCCACACGGCAAGCCAAAAGGCGGCAACGGTACCTGCTACCGCCACCGCCTTCATACACTCTGTCATTTGTCGAGTAAACGCACGCACGGGCTACTCCATGTAGTAGAAATCGTCAGCCGGGAGCTTGCCGCCCACGGCGCTCGCGTCCGCATCGGCCAGCACCTGCAGGTACCCACCGAGCGCCGCCTTCATATCCTTCCCCGTCTGGCACACAAGCATGCACCCGGGAATCGCCTTTTCGGCGATCTTGGCGTTGTCCACGATGCCGGCATCGACCACGGCCTGAGCCCAGGCCGCCGGCGCCGCATTGACGGCCTTCACGCTCGCCGCATGGCAGCTCAAGAACTCCGCCACGGCCTCGGGATGTTCCTCGGCAAACGCGCGGCGCACCACGGTCACGCCCGTCAGCAGGCGCGAGCCCGTGTCACCCGCCAGCTCATCCCACACATCGGTCAGACTTACCGGAGCTGACAGCTTGCCTTCGCTCTTTGCGATGGCAGCGGTCTTGAACGGCTCGGGCAGCACGCCCACGGCAGACGGATCGGCAAGCAGCGCCGACAGCACCTCGGTGGGCTCGCTCTTAAACTCAAGCGCCACCTGGCCGGTCAGGCCCGCGCGCTCCAGCAGGTAGTTCATGACGTACTCCGGCGTGGTGCCCTTGCCCGTCATGTAGACGGTACGACCCGCCAGATCGCCAAACGAGGCAACGTCTGCGTTACCCGTCACCACGCTCAGCACACCTAGCGTGTTGATGTCGATGACCTGCACCGCGCCCTCGGTCTTGTTGTAGAGCACGCTCGCCACGTTGGCGGGCACCAGGGCAATGTCGATATCGCCCTGAATGACCTTGGGCACGATCTCGTCGGCGGCGGCGCTGATCGCAAAGTCGAAATCGTTGTCCGTAGCACCGTCGGCCGCCTGGTCCATAAACTGCACCAGACCGATCGAGGTCGGCCCCTTGAGCGAGGCGACGTGCACCTCGACCGGCTCGGCAGCGGCACCGTCAGCGGCAGACCCGGCAGCCGAGCCCGCGGCGGACCCGGCACCGGCAGCCCCGCCGCCACAGCCCGCGAGCGCAAGCGACAGGGCGCCCGCGGCGAGCGCCGAGGCAAACCCCCGGCGCGACATCTCAACATCAAACGCGCGCATCGCTAGCACGTCCCCTCGTTAGGCATCGTCCATGCGCGATGGTCGGTATGCAGCAATTCCTCGGCCAGCGGCGAGAGCGGCTCGCCCAAGAACTCGCGGTAGCACGCCTGGACATCGGGATTCTCGTGCGAGAAGCGAATGTCCGCAGCGGCATCCAGGCCCCACAGCACCTGGCCGCGCTCGGCCGCCAGCTCGCAGCCGTCGTGGATGGGCTGACCGCCACCACCGACGCACCCGCCCGGGCATGCCATAACCTCAACGAAGTCATAGCTCACACGGCCGTCGCGAATCGCGTCGAGCAGGCGGGCGGCGTTGCCCAGCCCGTGCGCCACGGCAACACGCACCTTGGTGCCATCGATTTCGGCCACGGCCTCCTTCCAGCCGTCAAGTCCGCGCACATCGGTAAAGAAGTCGGCGTCGGGGTTCTTGCCCGTCACCAGGTAATAGGCCGAGCGCACGGCGGCCTCCATCACGCCGCCCGTGGCGCCAAAGATCACACCTGCGCCCGTGCCAAAGCCCAGCGGCGTGTCGAGCGGCTCCTCGACCAGCGTGTCGACGCTCACGTGGCTCGCGCGGATCATGCGCACCATCTCGCGCACCGTCAGCGCAACGTCCACATCGGGCGTGCCGTCCTCGCCCACCATGCTCGGCAGCGCGCACTCGGCCTTTTTGGCCGTGCACGGCATAACGGACACCACAAACAGGCGCTCGGGCTCCACGCCCAGCGCCTTGGCGTAGTAGGTCTTGGCAATAGCGCCGAACATCTGCTGCGGCGACTTGGACGTGGACAGGCTGTCGACAAACTCCGGATAGCGGGCCTTCACAAAGCGTACCCAGCCCGGGCAGCAGCTCGTGAACATGGGCCAGCCGCGGCTGTCGCCCTCGCCCTTGGCGGCCTTACCCAGGCGCTCGAGCAGCTCGGAGCCCTCCTCCATAATGGTGAGGTCGGCCGAGAAGTCGGTGTCGAACACGTACTCAAAGCCCACGCGGCGCAACGCGCAAGCCAGGCGCTCGACGGTAGCCTCCTCGCGCGGAATGCCGAGCTCCTCGCCCCAGGCGCTACGCACGGCCGGCGCAATCTGAACCAGCACGATCTTGTCGGGATCGGCGATGGCGTCGAACACGGTCTCGGTATCGTCGCGCTCGCGCAGGGCGCCCGTCGGGCAATGCGTGATGCACTGACCGCACGCGACGCAATCGGTCTTGCCGATCGGCGCACGCCCGCGGGTGCCCACGGCGGTATGCGTGGCGCGGTTGGTCAGGTCCCAAATCCCTAAGCCCTGCACGCTCTCGCACACCTTGATGCAGCGCATGCATTTAATGCACTTGTCGTTATCGCGGATGATGGGGAAATCGAAGTCCCAGCCCTCGCGCGCCAGGTGCTGCTCGTACGGCAGATAGAAGATGCCCAGGT
>CAUEUQ010000084.1:0-8452 GCA_959021215.1 uncultured Collinsella sp.
TTTAGCTACCCCATAAGCGGGTAGCTAAAATAGCCCCGTCCCAAATTAGCTACCCTGCCGGGTTGCTGCTGCTAGTCGAGGGCGGCCATAATGGTGCGGGCGACGCCGTCGTGGTCGTTGTCGTATTCGGTGATGGCGTCGGCGGCCTCGCGGTCCTCGGGCTCGGCGTTGATCATGGCCATGCCGTGGCCCGCTGTCTGCAGCATGGGGATGTCGTTGATGTTGTCGCCGAACGCCCAGGCGTCGGCGAGACGCTCGCCCAGGTGCTCGCATAGCCACGTGAGGGCCGTTCCCTTGGTGGCGCCCTCACCCATGACCTCGATATTCATGGCGTAAGAACGCGTGACCTCAATGCCTCCGAGCGTGTCGAGCGCCGCCGCGATGGCGTCGCGATCGGCCGGGTCGTGCCAGTACATGGCGATGCGTTCGAGTGTCTCGACCTCGTCGATCTTGCTGTCGATATCCATGTCGATCGGTGTTCGTGTGCGCTTGAGCGAAACCGCGATGTGGGGGTCGCCGCCGCAGAATTCGTCCAGGCGCGTGTAGAGCGGGCGGGGGAGGAAGCACTGCCCATCCGCGAAGATATCGAAGGTCACATCGTGGCCGGCGGCGATGCGATGGATGCGATGGGCGATGCCACAATCGAGTGGACGGCTCAAGATGCACGTGGCGCGCGAGGCATCGGTGGGCACATCGTCGTCGAGCTGCCAGACGCTGGCGCCATTGGCACAGACGGCATAGTGCACGGCGGGATGGGCGAGGATGGGTTCAAAGATGCCCGACAGCGGACGTCCCGTGCACGGTACAAACTATGCCCGACAGCGGACGTCCCGTGCACGGTACAAACTCAATGCCGCGACGTGCGAGCTCGTCGAGCATCGCCCAGGTGGCGTCGCTCATCTGCTTGTCACTCGTCAACAGCGTTCCATCCATATCGGAAAAAACAATCATTCGATGCAGCCCTTTCTGCTGGCATAAAAAGCGTGGCCGAGGGCCGTGATGCCCTGGCCACGCTCGAGTTCTATAACGGTCCGCGTCCTAGCGGTCGGCGAGCGGCTTGTACTCCAGCGGCTCGATCACCGGACGGTATGCCGGACGGATGATGCGGTGCGCGCAGAAGAGCTCTTCCATGCGGTGTGCCGACCAGCCGGCCATGCGGGCGACGGCGAATAGCGGCGTAAAGAGCGTCTCGGGCACGCCGAGCATCTTGTAGATAAAGCCCGTGTACAGGTCGATGTTGGCACAGATGGGCTTGGTCATGCCGTGATCGCGCATCACTTGCGGGGCCAGGCGCTCGATGCGCTCGATGAGTGCGAACTCTTCGCCCAAGTCCTTCTTGGCTGCCAGTGAGCGCGCGTAACGGCGGCAGACCTCGGCGCGCGGGTCGCTGAGCGTATAGACGGCGTGGCCCATGCCGTAGATGAGGCCCGTGCCGTCGAAGGCCTGCTTGTCGAGGATCTTGCCCAGGTAGGCCGCGACCTCGTCCTCGTCCTCCCAATTGGAGACATGCGCGCGGATGTCCTCGTGCATAGACACGACCTTGGCATTGGCACCGCCGTGGCGCGGGCCCTTGAGCGAGCCGATAGCCGCGGCGTAGGCGGAATACGGGTCGGTGGCCGAAGACGACAGCACACGGCAAGCGAAGGTGGAGTTGTTGCCGCCGCCGTGCTCGGCATGCAGCATGAGCATAACGTCGAGTAGCATCGCCTCATCGCGGGTGAATGCCATGCCGCCGCGCAGGACCTGTAGGATGGTCTCGGCGGTGGAAAGACCGGGCGTGGGGTGCGGCACGTGAACCTCGGAGCCGCGAAGCTTGGCGACCGAGGCCATGTGTGCGAAGGCGGCGATGCGCGGGAGACGTGCGAGCATGGAAATGGCGACGTCGATTTCGTGCTCAGGCGTGATCACGTCTGGTTCGGCATCGAAGGCGTAGAGCAACAGCACGGCGCGCTGAAGCACGTTCATGATGCTCGACGACACCGTGGTCATAGGGAACTCTTTGACGTACTCGTCGCTCAGATGTCTAAAGGCACCTAGGCGCTCGCAAAAGCCGTCGAGCTCTTCCTTGTTGGGCAGCGAACCCGTGATAAGCAGATAGGCGACTTCCTCGTAGCCGTAGCGATTCTCGGCCTGGGCATTGTTGACCAGATCCTCGATGCTGTAGCCGCGAAGCGTGAGCTTGCCCTGATCGGGCACGACCTTTCCGTCGACCTTGTTGTAGCCGTGCACATCCGAGATACGAGTGAGGCCCGCGACCACGCCCGAGCCGTCGGCATTGCGCAGGCCGCGCTTGACATTGTGCTCTTCGAACAAGCCCTCGTCATAAGGGTCGGTCGGCAGGCCGTGGTAGAGGCTTTCGCTCTCAGACGAAATCTGGCGGCTTGCTTCGTAATCCAGAACCAGTCGGCTCAAGTGGTCATCGAAGCGGTAATAGATTTTCTTGGCGTCGTAGGCCATGCGCGCTCCTCTCCGGGCCGCATCGGGGTGGTTTGCAGGGGCATGCGCGTGTCAGGCAATCCCCGGCGGCCTGTTCGCTACAGGCGGTACATAAAGTTGAAGACGTCCTCGCGCTGGATGGACACGTTGACGCCCGAAAGCTCGCCGGCCTCGGCCAGCGCCTTCTGCAGCTCGGCGAAGTCGAGCTTGGACTCGGCGGTATCGGCCAGCATGGTCATGGTGAAGATGTCCTCGATAATGGACTGCGTGATGTCGCGGATGTCGACGTTGGCCTCGCCTAGGACACGGGTGACGCCGGCGACGATGCCGGGGCGGTTCTTGCCAAGGACGGTGATGACGATACGGGAGGACGAGATCTCGGCCATGGGAAACCCTTTCGCGTGATTGCGGCGCGCGCGGGGCGCTCCGCTACGGTACAGTGTTCATCATTGTACCTGTCTGGCGCAAAAAAGGCGCGCTCGCTGCGGCGTTACATGCCTGCAACATGAGCGTAAGGGGGAAGGCCGCACGGGGAAGAGCCGTCTGGCGCGTGTCCGGCTCGTGTTGGGTTGATTTCCGATCTCAGCCGAACACATTGAGCGGACAGGCCGTTCCCGCAGTCAGCCGAACGCCTCCGACGGCTGATTCCGAACTGGAAGCGGAGGGCATCCCCGCCCTTCGGTAGGGGATACCGCTCCGCGGCGCATGCCGCGGGCGGCGCCCCTATCGGACCACCGTGACCTCAGTTGGGATGGGCCCAGCACTGCCGCGTACTCGGTGAGCTAGAGCCAACTGTTCGTCTTCACGTCGCGTATGGCGATATTTCGGTCGTCCGGCTCGGTGATGCCGTAGCCGAACGCCTGGAGCGTCTCGATGGACTCCTGGATCCTCTGTTGGAACATGGGACCCGGATCGACCCTCGGCCCGAGGTGCCCGCGCCAAAGGCACGGCGTGGCGCGCAGCATGTTATGGATTTTGGAGATGGGCTCGATGTCGGCGTAGACGTTGAGCGTCGCCATGGCGTCCTTGTGGCCGAGGATCGATTGGAGCGCCTTGATATCGCCGCCTTGGCGGATCCACTGCGTTGCGAACGTGTGGCGAAGGCCGTGGAACGTGATCAGCTCGTCGTTGGTGCCCATGAGGCCGTTGGTCTCCGAGAACGTCTTGAACGCCCTGCGGATATAGCTTGTCGTCGCGAAGGTCGCGCCCGGCTCCGACAGGATGTAGCAGTCCCCGATCTCGACCGCCCCGGTAAGGCCGCGCAAGCGCAGCTTTCCGCAGTCGATCTCGTGGGTCTCCTTCAGGAAGGGGAGTAGGCCGACCGGGTCGATGGGGATACCCCTGGCGTCATGGGTCTTGGTGTCCTTGATGAACGAACCCATTCCCTTCGCGTACGCCACCGAGTGTCTGATCGAGATCAGGCCCGTCTCGAAATCCACATCGCACCACCGAAGGCCGCAGACCTCGCCGATTCGCATCCCCGTGTGCAGGGCGAGTACGACCGCCCTCTAATCCTCGGCGGACCAATCGAGTCCGAACTCCTTTCGGGCATCCTCTTCGCTCATGACTTCGAGAAGGTCTCCGGGTTGGCAACGAAGGGCGAGGCATAGCTGCTCGAGTGTGTTGAAGCGAATGCCGCGAATATGCCCTTTTTTAATACGGGACAGGTTCACGGGCGTGGTTCCAATCCTTTCGGCAAGTTCGTTCGAGGAAATCTTTCGCTCGGCCATGATCTTGTCGAGGCGAACAATTACGGGCATGGCGTTTCCTTACGCAATCTCGTCGGAGTCGAGGTACAGCTCTCGGGCGTACAAGAAGAGCTGGGAAAGCATGAACAGGACGATGCCGAGAACCAGAGAGGTCCAATCGAATGATGAAGCGATCTCTTGGGCGCCGACGGCCCCCTCGCCGCCAAACATCGAAACGGAGGTTTTGAGTGAGCCGGCGTAGAGGCTGGTGGCAGCTTGAACAACGAAGAGAATGCCGAGCACCTTCAAGCATGTCGCAGACCCTTTCTTGAAGGGGTCTCCGCTCTTGATCGTCCACACGAGAACGGCGCTGAGGATGGTCGTAGCGATACCGATGACGGCAGGGACCAATGTCGAGATCGCAAGGGCTGGATACGCGGGGGAGTCTGCAATTACAGGGTTGTCGAGCACTTCGATTGCTGGCTTTAAGGAGAACGCCACTTGTGCGATGGCGGTGGCGCAAAGGGTCGCAGAGGCTATCGCACATGCGATGCGGAAAGAATGAAGCCGGGGAGTGCGATTGTCGGAACTCATAATAACCTCCGAAGAATTTAAAGAACTCAGGTTACTTTTTAACAGTTTATGTTAAATTGACTTTGCCGGCAAGTAATCACAGCATGCTGCAACCGAAACCCCTCTAGATTGGAGAGGATTATGTTCAGTACTGTTAAGTCGTGTAAGCTCTTGGTTTTCCTCGGCCTCGCTCTTTGTCTGTTGCTGCCGGGAGCCCCCGCTTTTGCGGATACCCCGATGCCTCCTTCCCAGGAGAGCAGCCAGTGTGCCCTCGTTGAGCCCCTCGGGTATACGGACGACGTCGTCGATACCTACTGGAGCTACAGCTGTCCTCGCGGCGTAAGCGGGCACAGCATCTCGATGTTCAACATCTCTTACAAGACGATCTCCTACCGAAATGGCTATCGCCGATCCGCGCATCATAGGGAATCCCGCCTCGCTGCAATGTGCTCCTGTGGTGTTCTTGGCACAACTGATAAATGGCAATTTGTCTATAGCACCTACTAGATGCGAGGAAGGGCCGAGCATTTTGTTCGGCCCCTCTGTTCCGACTGGATGAGGTTAAGGTTGGCGATGAATATGCTCAAAATCTCGAAGGCGATCTTTAGGTCGCTTCTCTCCTCCAGGTCGCTCTGTGTTGTCGTTGTTGCGTTGATGGTTCTTTGTGCTCTGCCCGTCTTCAGGAGCGCGGCTGGCATCGACGGACGGGTCGAATACCTCGAGTCGGGAATAACCCGTGTTGAGCAGGAATTGTCAGCATCCTATGCGGATGCGCTTGTGAATGCGGGGGAGGACGGTGTCTATACCTCTTCATCAAGCATGCCCGCGCTTCTGTACCCTCTTGCCGCGGGACGTCTTATCTTGGCACCGCTCTCTCCCCTACTTCCGTTTCTGCAGATATCGGATGGAGAGTACACCTATTATGACGGATCGAAGGAGTACTTGCTATGGGTCGCAACGGCCGTTGCCGTCTCGTTCCTTGCCGCGCGTCTTAACAAACGTGAAAAGCTCATCATCCAGGCACCGATGGGCGAGCTGGGTAGACTTGTTGCATCGAGCGTATGGGCGAGTGTTTTTGCAATGCTTGCCGTCCTCGCCATCAATCTTCCAGGGATAATCGCCGCGCTTGTGAAGAATGGCCCGGGCTCGCCGTTCTATCCGATAGGCTACATTCAATATGCGACTCCGGTTATCAAACCGGCTTGGCTGGTGTTCGCGCAGACGGCCATCTTGCAATTCTTGGTGGCAGCGTTCATCTCGCTTGTCGTTCACCTTGCCGTGAAGATTGCCAATAACCCTACGCTTGGAATCGTGTTCGTATGTGCCCTGATGGGGGTGACGATGGTTCCCGGGTATTACGGAAGATCCATCGCTTTACGTGAGTTCGCCCTGTTGAATCCCCTTACGTATGCGAACACTGAGTTGACCGTCGGCGCCTATAGCCCGTACCCGACAACGCAGATAGTGAATCTGCCTGGACTTTGCTTCGAGCGTGGCGCGATTGCCCTCGTATGCGCAATCGGGATCGAGGTGCTGGCAATTAGCCTGCTTTGCGTTGCTGGAAAGAGCGGCTGCGCGTGCCCGATATCCCCGATTTGTCTTGAGAGAGGTTCCTTCACTGCATCGAGAACGGCAACTCGTTCGAGCGCTTGTGCCTCCGCCGTTGCATACGTAAGAACGATGGGGAAACTGCTCCTGCGTTCTCCTACCCTCGCCGTATGCGCGATTGCAATGTCGACGACGATGCTGGCCCCGGCTCTGGTCGAGATGTTTCCTGACGCTGATAACGTTTCCGCTGTTCGGTATAGGGATGGGGAGCTCCGTTCAATAGATCGGTATCTAGAGCGGAACGCTGCGAATATGGACGTCGAGGGCAAAGCGGCCCTGGAAGACATGCGGGATGCTCTTTCGGGTTTCGTGTACGCGCCTATGCCTGCGGAGGGGTTTCGAAGCCTTGCGACGTACGAGCGCGCTCGAGGTGAGCTGGGCGCGGCAGATGCGACTCTCCTGCAATCGATCGGAATCGAGTCGGAGACTCCTTCTCGTGCGGAGGCGCGCGCCCTTCTGCTTGAGTCGATCGCGAGCTTGCCGGACCCCAAGGTTTACGAGTTAAGTACGAAGATGCCCCCATTAATCCTCCTTTCGTATCTCCAGGCAGCGCTTCCCTCCTTATTTTTGCTGTTGCCCGTGGTTGTCACATCGCTCGCGTGCACCCACCTGCAGTGTCGTTCCCTTCTGGTTCTCCAGATCTCCGCAACAGCGCATGTGCGTTTTCTGACGGCTGTTGCGCTGGCTCTCCTGCTTGGCTTGGTGCTGCTTTTGGTGTCGATGGTTCCCGCTTTCGTTGTGTCCGTGATTAAGAACGGTGCGGGTGGATCGGAGTATCCCGTCGCTCTCATTCGGGCGGGAGCTTCGACAACGTCCATGGTGGGGGAGGCGGTGTTGTGCAGTATTCCGTTGCTGGTCATGGCATACGGCGTGATTTCTGTCGTCGCTGCGTTGACAGCAGCGATTAGCCGCAACCCCGTTGTCACCGGAATGGTTTGCGCGGTTCTCTTGGTGTTGGGTTCGTTGAGCGCTCATGTTGAAAGCGTGGGCATGGGCGTCGCGCTGCTGGCTCCATTCGCCTCGTTTGATCCCGCTTCCCAGGTGGGGACGATTGGGTTCCTTGGGCGAGGGACGAACGCGATGCCTTTTGGAGAGGTCGTCGGCGCATCGGGCGCTCTGCTGGTGGTCTTGGGCGCCGTATCTCCGTTGATGGTGCGCCTGAGTGTTCCAAAGATCGAAAGGGGATGATCTCGATGATTGACC
Source organism: uncultured Collinsella sp. (assembly GCA_959021215.1). Lineage (GTDB taxonomy): Bacteria > Actinomycetota > Coriobacteriia > Coriobacteriales > Coriobacteriaceae > Collinsella. Next base: position 7,509 of record CAUEUQ010000084.1, read on the forward strand.
TTCAAACGCTGACGATCTCTTATGGAAAGAAGGTGCTCGTAGATTCGGTGAACGCTGAGTTTGCCCCGGGTACGGTCTACGGTCTCGTCGCTCCGAACGGGCATGGAAAGACGACGTTGCTGCGTGCGATGGCAGGTTTGCCGGGTCCTCGCGTGGACGGGAGCATCGTTCTGGATGAGGTGCAGGGTACGGGTGCGAGAGAGGTCCGTTCTATGATCTTCTATGCACCTGGTGAGGGGACGCTGCTGTATCCCGGATTGCGTGCGGAAGATCACCTCAAGATGGTTTGCGATATGTGGCCGCATGCTCGCGATATCGAAGAGATAGTGGAACAAACGCAGATAGGCGAGTCCGCGAAGATGAGGATCCGCACTCTGAGCCAGGGCATGAAGCAGCAGCTTACCCTGGCGATTGCGTATGCGACGGGCGCGCGGTACCTTCTATTAGATGAGCCCATGAACGCGCTCGACCCCAGCAGGGTGGACTTGCATTCCGAGATTCTCAGGAAGCTGGCCGATTCTGGTACGTGCATCATCATGTCATCCCACATCTTAGATTCGGTCGATAGGCTGTGCGATGAGATTCTGTTTTTGAAGGATGGGAGGCTCATTAGAAGCATTCCGCAAGATGATGCTGCGCCGAAGTCTCCTGGATCCCATTTCGCAAAGCCTGCCGGACGCGCCGAGGGTGCGCTAAGCACGTATCGGCGACTCTACGAAAAGGGCGGGTAGAAATGCAAGTTAAAAATCTATGTGGCCAATGTGATACCGTTGAACCCGCGTATCGATACCGCTCAGCCATTCGCCTCGCCCCCGTCGCACGCATCTTCATCCGGTCTGTTACTTTTAATCTAATAATTCTTTGAGGAACGTAGGTGCTTCCAAATGTGCTGTCGACTTCTTCTCAAACTAATCCTAAGAGACAAGGCCGTATGGATTTGTACG
>CAUEUQ010000085.1:0-7686 GCA_959021215.1 uncultured Collinsella sp.
GATTGGTCAATCTCGGCCGACTATATTTGGCTAAATTATTCCGACGCTAACAACGCGGCCAAGCGTTTTAAAAAATGCCAACTTTTCTGTTTGCACTTTGCGATTCCTCGTGTATACTGACTTTCGCATTTAACGGAGAGTTGTCCGAGTGGCCGAAGGAGCACGATTGGAAATCGTGTAGGCGTCAAAAGCGTCTCCAGGGTTCAAATCCCTGACTCTCCGCCAGTTAATTCCAAAGCGGGCCTTCGAGCCTGCTTTGTTTTTACCCCACGCGGAGGGGTGGCAGAGTGGTTGAATGCGGCGGTCTCGAAAACCGTTTGGCCTGTATAAGGTCACGAGGGTTCGAATCCCTCCTCCTCCGCCATTTTGGTTGAGAAAGCTCCCAGATCGGGGGCTTTTTTGTTATCGAAATACGTCTCGATCCCACGCTTCCCCAAACATGTACGTCACCCTCCAAAACCGACATTTTTTGACATCTTTGAAGGCTGACGTACACGTTTGGATCGGGCTCGTGGGAGCGACGCTACTCGATAAGCGTCTCTTCGCCTTGTACGCTCTTCCAGTTGCGGATAAGTGCCTTGCGCAGTTCATTTTGCTTTCGTTGGTACTCGGTATCGGTGCATCGAGGCATGCCGAGTGCTTCGCGAATGTTGTTCATGGCGCGGTGAAAGGCGAGCTGGCTGCCGAACTGAGCCGAAGTGAGCGTAACGATTCGATATCCCATTTGGGAGAGAACGGCCTCTCGTTCCGCATCTGCCCCCTTGCGCTCGAACTCATCGTGAAAACCGCCCTTATATTCGATACCGAGCTCCCTGCGCTTATAGGTAATGAGGGCATCGATTTTGAGTGTTCGGACTTTTGTGCAATGCCAGAGACGTTGAGGGATCTCGAGCGGTTTGTTGAGTTCGATACCTCGGATACCAACGCCGCCTTCGCTTGTTGGGAGCGAGAGGGCGATTGCCGAAGCGGTCTCCATAGGCGAGGCCGAGTGATCGTAGATGTGCCTGAGCGCGAGCCGTGCACGTGTGGCACCGGGTTTGCCGGGGTGCCGATCGAGCAGTTTGGTTATTTCATCCTTGGAGGTAGTGGCTGGTTGCCCGGTATAAGGGTCGGCGGGATTGAGCCTCATGCGATAATCGCCGCAAACTTCATAGCCATATTCGAGATATTCGATCCTATCCATCCACTCGGCAGCGAGCACAAAGGTGAAGGCTTCGTCGGTGATGAAGATTCCGGGCGTCAACTCGTTAATATGCTCGTAGGGAAGATTTTGTCCAAGAATGTGACAGACGACGCCTTTGGTACGAATTCGCTCGAATTCGAATACAACCGCGATATCGATAGTCTTAAGCATATCGGACGGAATGCCGCAGTCGGTAAGAGCCTGTCGTATGCGTGCAACACGTTGCTGGGTGGAGATGCCTTGTGCGCCTATCTGGTAGTCGTGCCGCGCAAGAGACTGAACCAAATTCTGGGGTGCATGATGGACAAGCCATGCGGTTTTATGCGAAATGAGAACAGGGGTATCCATTGAGGGCCTCTCGCTCTGAGCCAGTATCCAACTCTTATGTCCGTTGAAGTGGGGAAATATACCGGATGTGAGTAAATCAACTCACTCATGCTGTGAACTCAATCCAAACATGTACGTCCGCCTCCAAAGATGTCGAAAAATGCCGTTTTTGGAGGGTGACGTACATGTTTTGGATCCCTGGCATTCCAGCAATGCCATGTCAGCATCCAGTCCCGACCGTTTGCCGAGCAATAGGGTCGCAATCGGCGCCGAACATGTACTATGTACGGGCATTGTCCAAATCCGTAATCCAAAGGACCCCATCTTGCCCGTCGTCGCCGCCATAACCATTACCTCACATGCCTCGGATGCCATGGTCGCTATTCCGTTTTGGCTCGAGATGTTCGCTGTTGTCGCTGCATCGATCTCGGGTGTGCTGGTTGCGCGTGAGCACAAGCTCGACCTGGTGGGCGCGGTCGCGCTCGCGGTAGTCTGCGGTCTGGGCGGAGGTCTCTTGCGCGACATGACGCTGCAGGTGGGCAACGTCTACATCCTCAACCAACCGATGGCGCTCCCGCTCTCCATCGCCACCGCGGCCATCATCTACATCTTCCCGGCAATCGTCGACAAGCCCGAAAAGCTCATTCCCCTGCTCGACATCATCTCGGTCGGCATCTATGCGGCAACCGGCGCAGACAAGGCGCTGGTCTACGGCTTTGCGCCGGCGGTGTGCATCATGATGGGCTTTTTTACCGCGATGGGCGGCGGCATGCTGCGCGACGGCTTTATGGGCGTGGTTCCGGGCATTTTCCAACCTACTAACTTTTATGCCATCGCCGCCATCGCCGGATCGACAAGCTATGTGTGTCTCGTTATGAGCGGCATCATGAGCAATGTCGCCGCGCTGGTCGTATGCGTTGTCGTGACCATGGGTCTGCGCTGGCTCTCGCTGCGCTTTGACATCAAAAGCCCCACCGAAGAAGATATCGCGCGCTTTTTGCACCGTAAAAAGTAGACAGCACGGCACGACCCTTCGAAATGCAACCGAGAGGTTCTTTTAGAGCGCCCACGCGTTGGGTACCCTGTTAGGTATATGCCGAGTATCTAACAAAGGATTCACTATGCCCTGCAATCAATTCCCGTCGAGCCAGCGCCGTAAAGCGTGGGGCCGCATCACCATCCTATTCGCGCTCATCGCGCTGGCGATCACCGTGCTTCCCACGGCGTCGTTCGCCGGCACGGACACCGCAGGCAATGTACTTGCGACCGACAATGACGCCAATCCGTCCGGCGTCGATGGTGACCTGTACTGGGCCGGCCAGGCCCTCAACTTGGACGATGCCTCCATCGGCCGCGATATTATCGCGGCGGGCGAGAGCCTATCGATTCGCGACTGCACCGTAGGCGGCGCCATTCGCCTGGCGGCGCGCACCATCGACATCGCCAAGACCACGGTTGATGGCAGCGTCACGGTGGCCGGCCAGCACGTTGTGCTCAACACCGGTAGCACCGCCAACTGTTTCTATGCGATGGGCGAGACGGTTGCCCTGCGCGGCTCCGCCAGGTCGGCAGCGCTTGCGGGCGACACGGTAACCATCGATGGCACCGTCGATGGCGATGTCGAGGTTTGGGCCGACAAGCTCATCCTGGGCAAGAACGCCCACATCACCGGCACCGTGAACGCGCACGTCTCCGAGGACCCCGAGCGCGCCGCGGGAGCCGAGGTCGGCGCGCTCAAGATCGACCGCACCGAAAACGAGGATACTTCCACCGTTAACGATGTCATCGGCGGCACCGTCGCCGCGGCGCTTTCCACCTGCTTTGTCGCCCTGCTACTCGAGCTCGTCTTTCCGCGCGCGACCGCCAGCGCCGCCGGCATGCTCCACCAGCGCCCCACGCCCCTGTGGGTGAGCGGTCTTCTGGGCACGATTGCTATCGTCCCCGCCGTCCTACTGCTGATTATCTCCATCGCTGGTCTATCGCTTGCCGGAGCCCTCATGTGCGGCGTTATCGGCATCGCATTGGTGTCGAACGCCTTTGCGGGGTGCGCGATCGCCCGCATGGTCGGACACAGCCAAAACCGCTACGCCATGGCAGCCGTGGGTGGCATCGCCGCAGGCGCCCTCACAGGGCTTCCCCTCGTAGGCGGCTTCATCAGCGGTGTGGCCTTTGTCTTTATGCTCGGCTACATCATCCAGATCATCTGGCGCAACGCCCGCCTCAAGCCGCAGCAGCCGACTAACACGCCGGGACTCCCCACCGCTTAGCAGCTAACTGCCACAAAGATGCCAAGCACCTTTGTGGCGGCGCAAACGAACCTGCCCCCTGAACCAAAAAGGGCGCCGACCATTACGGTCGACGCCCTTTCTTGTTAGACGCTATAAAGTCCAGCGCTTATTTGTTGACCTGACCGGCGCGGACGGCGGCCTTCTTGCGGTCGGTGGCGTTGAGCAGGCGCTTGCGCAGGCGGATGTTCTTGGGAGTGATCTCGACCAGCTCGTCGTCGGCGATGTACTCCAGCGCCTCCTCCAGCGAGAAGGTGCGGGGCGGCACCAGCTGCACGGAGATATCGGAGGTCGAGGAACGCTGGTTGCCCAGGTTCTTGGTACGGGCGATGTTGACGACCATGTCGCCGGCCTTGCTGCGCTCGCCCACAATCATGCCCTCATAGCACTCGGTGCCCGGCTCAACAAACAGCTGGCCGCGCTCCTGCAGCGTACCCAGGGCATAGGCAACGGCCTTCTCGGTGGTCATGGAGATCATGGCGCCGTTCTGACGGTTACCGATCTCGCCGGCGTAAGGACCGTACTCCAGGAAGGTGTGGTAGAACACGCCCTCGCCGTGGGTGACGTTCATGATGCGGTTCTTAAGGCCCATGATGCCGCGGGTCGGAATCTTAAACTCGAGATGCGTCACGATGCCCGAGGTGTCCATGCTCGTCATGATGCCGCCGGAGGTACCGAAGACCTCAACGACCTTGCCCGAGTACTCGTCCGGGCACTCGACGACGGCCTGCTCGACGGGCTCCATCTTGTTGCCGTTCTCATCCTTCTTAAACAGAACGCGGGGACGGCCGACCTGGAACTCAAAGCCCTCGCGGCGCATGGACTCCATCAGAACGGACAGGTGCAGAATGCCGCGGCCCGAGACCTCGACGCCGCTCTTGTCCTCGAGCTCCTCGATCTTCATGGTCACGTTGTTCTCGGCCTCGTTGAACAGGCGCTCCTTGAGCTGACGGGCGCCCACGATGTCGCCGTCGCGACCGACGAGCGGAGAGGTCGAAGCCTCAAAGACGATGGACAGGGTCGGCGGGTCGATCTCGATGGGCTCGAGTTCAACGGGGTTCTCGGGGTCGGTGTAGACATCGCCGATATCGGTGCGATCGATGCCCACGACGGCGGCGATGTCACCGGCGCCGACTTCCTGGCACTCGGTGCGGCCCAGGTAGTCGAAGGTAAAGAGCTGCTTGACGGTAGCGGTGGCGCTGGAACCGTCATTCTTGACAACCAGGATCTGGTCGCCCTGGTGGATGGTGCCGGAGTACACGCGACCGATGCCGATACGGCCAACGAAGTTGGAGTGGTCGATGGTCACGCACTGCATGGCCAGCGGGGCGTTCTCGTCAACCTCGGGCGCGGGCATGTCGTCGATGATCATATCGAGCAGCGGATACATGTCCATGTTGCCGTCGTTGGGGTCAAGGCGGGCAAAGCCATTCATGGCGCTGGCGTAGACCACGTGCTCCATGGCGAACTCAAGCTGGTCGTCGGTAGCGCCCAGGTCGGCCATAAGGTCGAGGCAGTCGTTGTAGGCCTTCTCGGGGTTGGCACCCGGACGGTCGATCTTGTTGATGACGATCATGATCTTAAGGCCGGTGTCGATAGCGTGACGCAGCACGAAGCGGGTCTGGGGCATGGGGCCCTCAAAAGCGTCGACCAGCAGCAGGGCGCCGTCGGCCATACGCAGCACGCGCTCGACCTCGCCGCCAAAGTCGGCGTGGCCCGGGGTGTCGATGACGTTGATCTTGACGTCCTTGTACTCGATAGAGATGTTCTTGGCGAGAATCGTAATGCCGCGCTCGCGCTCCTGGTCGTTGGAATCCAGGACGCGGTCCTCGACCTGCTGGTTGGCACGGAAGGCGTCCGTGGCACGCAGGAGCTTGTCGACCATCGTCGTCTTGCCGTGGTCGACGTGAGCGATGATGGCGATGTTCCTCAGATTGTCTACGCGCATGTAGTTCCCCTATCTTCTATCTATATACAACCGGCACGCGTATGCGGCCCGCCCAGCGATACAACGCTCAGCGGGAATATTGAGCCTTTTACCGAAAACTCGTTTATTTTAGCGATTTTAGATGAGAGGGGTTTCCTCACCTGCAGGTTCAGGGTCGCTCCACATAAAACCATCGCCGGCGCCCATGCCCTCATACAGCACATATGCCGAAAAACCACTCTCGAGCGTGGTTTCGAAGAAGCTCACGAGCAGAGCATCGTGATAGCCGCCGTCAATCTCGACGCAGCCGGTGTAGCCGATGGCATAGCGAGCGATACGGCCCAGGCCCTCGTCCTTAAGACCCATCTTGTGCTCGGAGATAAAGTTGGTGGCCGCCTCGAGGCACGCCTCTTCGCCATCCTCATCGAGCGCCGCCAGATAACGGTTGGAAGCGGCGTCCTCAATTGCCACGACCACGCCAGGGTTTTCACCGGCGGCAAGGTCGTCCAAGAACGCTCCGATCAGATCGCACACCATGGCGTCGAGCTCGGCGGAGACGTTACCGGCGTCCTGCATATCCTGTGCCATCTTTAGACCTTCCCATCGAGTCTGGCGTCATTACAGTTCTTGTGCCTCAGCGGCGATCTTAGCGGCAGCGTCGCGGGCGCGCATCATATCCATCGCGCGCTTGTCGAGCACCTTGATCTGACTGGTCAGCATTACCGCGTCGACCACGCCCCAGATCACCAGGCCCGTAGAGATCGAAAACCCAAGCGCACCAACTGTACCACGAAGGCGCGAGCAGATTGCCGCGACAAGGGCGGAGACGACAACCATCTTGATAAACGAGCCGCGGCGCTCGTGAAGCGTGCAGGCCTGCGTCACATAGGCAATGCGAGCCGCCTCGGACGCCTCAGAGCGCATCTGGGCCTCACGGGCGATCGCAGCCGCCTCAGCCGACATACCGCCGGCCATCAGCGAACGCTCCGCATCCTGGCCGCCCCGCATTTAGAAGTCATCGGGCGAGAGCGTATGGACGAACTCGTCGAACTTCTCGAACTCCTGCTCGTCGTCAACTTCCTCGGTATGGGCAGAAACAGTGCCCAGGCGATTCATGATGTCGTCCTCCACAAACATGGGGGCATTGCTGCGCACGGCAAGGGCAATGGCATCACTGGGACGGGCATCGATCTTGCGCTCGTCACCATCGGCCAGTACGACAATCGTCGCGTAGAACACCGGCGGCTCGGCGCGAACGATCTCGATGCGCTCGAGCTTGGCGCCCAGGGCGCCAACAGTATCGAGCAACAGGTCATGGGTAATCGGGCGATCGGCGCGTCCGCTGTCGATGCCGCGGCTGATTGCCGCAGCCTCAAACGAGCCAGTCTGGATGGAGAGGGAGCGCAGCGGCGCGGGGGAATCCGACTTGCTGCAGCGTTCGCGAAGCACGATAAGCGATGGCACGGGACCGGCGGCCATGACGATGGTCTCTATGTCGACACGAACCATGGAACACCTCCGGTACGTAGCGGTTAACACGCGGCGGCCCGCCGCGTTGAATAGCTATACTACCCAAACTTTCGCGTAGCACACAAAATCAAAGTAGTTAATTTGGGACAGAGCTTTTTTGACTACCTTCTGTGGCTAAGAAAAAAGCCTCGAGGCAATTGCCCCGAGGCTTTTAACAGTTTTGATGGTGGACCTGACAAGATTCGAACTTGTGACCTCCCGGTTATCAGCCGGACGCTCTAACCAAGCTGTGCCACTAGCCTATGATAATGTGTCGCTAGGATGTAAGCAACACTTATACTTATGATTGTTACTATATATAACCTTTTCGGTTATTCTAGTTTTTTCACTGATTATTTGTTTAACATTTCATTAATTGAGTCTGCCATAGCATGACCTTCAACTTGAACTTCAACTTTGTTGACGCCATCTACATTTTCAGCTGCAGTTTTTGC
>CAUEUQ010000086.1:0-7517 GCA_959021215.1 uncultured Collinsella sp.
GTCTACGCGCTCTCGCCCGAATCCGGTCCGTTCGTCGAGCATCTGGACCAGGTGCTCGCCATCACCTTTACCAAGGATGCCGCGGCCGAGATTCGCGACCGCGTGCGCCGTGCGCTTATCGACGAGGGCATGGACGAGGAAGCACTGACCGTCGACGACGCGTGGATTTCGACCATTCACGGCATGTGCTCGCGTATCCTGCGCGCGCATGCGCTGGAGCTGGGCATCGACCCCGAGTTCACGGTGCTCACCGATACCGACGAGCTTATGGACCAGGCTGTTGAGCATGTGCTGGCCCGCGCGACGGCGCCCGATGCCGCCCCCGAGCTCGCGGCATCGCTCAAGGCCCTCTATGCCTGGTATCCCATGGCGGGCGAGGGCGGTTCCTTTGGCACCGGCACGACCATCAAGGGCCTGGTGCGCGACCTGCTGGAGCTGTCGAGCCAGTTGCCGGGCGGTATGGACGACGTGTGCGTGGCGCGCGGCCAGGCCGATACCTCGGCACTCGCCGATGCCTATCGCGCAGCGCTGGGCGCAAGCAAGGCCGCGACCGAGAAGGCGCAGATGGCACTCGACGCCATTGACGCGTTCGAGGCGAGCGGCAAGACCATGGCCGATGCAGCGCGACTCATGATGTCGTGCACCATGCCGCGCGCGAGCAAGGCATTCCCTAAGGAGCAGGTCGAGCTGCTCAAGGCCGAGGCCGCCGATGCGTTTATCAATATCGTGCTTGCCTGCGGTGGCCCGGCGCTCGATGCGCTGGTGGGCCTGGCCCGTTCCGTCGAGGCCGAGTATCGCGCATTGAAGGCTGCCCAGTCCGCCCTCGATAATAACGACCTGCTGCGTATGGCCTACGAGGCCCTGCGCGATTACCCTGCCATCCGTGCTGCGTACGAGGGCCGCTTTAAGATGGTCATGATCGATGAGTTTCAGGATACCGACCAGATGCAGGTCGATCTGATACGCTACCTGACGGGTGCGGGGGAGCGCGCGCTGTGCACCGTGGGCGATGCGCAGCAGTCCATCTATCGCTTCCGTGGCGCCGAGGTCGAGGTGTTCCGTCGTCAGGAGCGCAAGGTGGGCTCGTCTGCCGCGCCCGAGGCGACTGCCGTGGCCGATGCCCCTGCCGGCGAACTCGTCAAACTCGTGCGCAACTTCCGCAGCCATGACGAGGTGCTGCGTTACGTGGCACGCGTCTTCGACGGCGATGACGGCGGCCTGATGCAGAGCTTTTTGGATCTTGAGGCGAGCGATGGCCGCAAGGACACGCTGGTGGCGGACGCCTCGCGCCGCCAGGCCCTCTTTGTTGCCGGCGGCAGTATGCAGGAGCGCACACAGGCCAAGGCCCGCGCGATCGCCGAGCGCTTCCGCGCGCTTGCCGATGCCGGCCAGCCCCAGGGCGGCATGGTACTGCTGCTGGGCCGCATGACCAACGCCGATGTCTACGCCCAGGCCTTCCGCGATCAGGGGCTCGACTGCGTCATCGCAGGCGGCTCGGTCTTTGCCCAGGCAGCCGAGGTGCAGACGGTGCGTGCCCTGGTCTGCGCGCTCGCCAATCCGGTCGATACGGCGCAGGGCCTTATGCCGCTGCTCGCCTCGCCGATGTTTGCGCTCGGCGCCCAGGAGTTCCTGGCGCTGGCGACCAAGCTCGACGATCAGACGGGCGAGACGTCGCGCCGCAACATCGATGCGGGCATCATGAGCGATTCCGATGTGCCGGGCTTGCAGGGCTTGCCGCTTGTGACGCGTGCCCGCGAGGTGCTGCGCTACGCACTGCGTCGCGTGGGGCGTGATTCGTTCGCCGCCATCGCGCGCGACGCGGTCAATGCCTCCGGCTGGTTCGTGCGCCTGGCGCAGCGCGGCCCCGAGGGCAAGGCCATCGCCGCCAACGTGCTCAAGGCGCTCGACGCCGTGGCCGAGGAGGAGGCCGAGTTCGGCAACTCGCCGCGTTCCATCGCGCTGGCCTTCGACCGCTTCTTGGCGGGCAAGGAGGCCCCGGGTGCCCTCAACGAGGAGGGCGACGGCGCGGTGCGCATCATGACCGTGCATGCGTCCAAGGGTCTGGAGTATCCGGTCGTGGCGGTTGCCGAGTGTTTTGGCGTGCGCAAGCCGTCCGGTGCGGCTCAGATGGGGCGTGTCGAGGGCGGAGCGCAGGTCGTGGCACTGCCAGCTCGTTTTGATGGCGTTAAGCTTGCCGATGGGACCTTTGTGAAGGGCGATGACGTCAAAAAGCAGTTTGAGCATGCGTTTAAGGGCAAGGGCACGTCGCTGTGGTTGCCGCCGGAGCTCATGGAGGATGTCTGCGCGACGGGTTCTCCCGCCGAGGCATTCGTTCGCCTGCGCAACGACGACCTGCAGCTTTCGCTCGAGGAGCGGGCTCGTCTGCTCTATGTCGCCATGACGCGTGCGCGCGAGCTGGTGATCTTGGCGATGGATGCCGGCGTGAGCCGCGGCAAGGTGGCGGCGCCGACCTTCGATGTCGAGACGGATCTGACCTACGATGTCCTGCGCCGCATTCTGCCGACGGACGCTCTGGACATGCCGCAGCTCGATAGCGACCGTTTGGTGTTCGACAACTCCAAGCCGGGCGACTACGAGCTCATCTCGCTCGCGGGCTTTACCTTTGGCGAGCAGGCGTTTGAAGCCAACGCTTCACTGGATGCCGAGAGCAGGCTTGTTCGCGGCGATGTCGATGTCGCCGATAGTGCTGCGCACTCAACTGTGCCCGGTCCTGCTGACCCCAAGCCCGATTCGTTTGAGCTTGTGTATCCCCAGGCAGTGGGCGTGCGCATGGGCATCTGTCCGTTCCCGGCGCGTGACTCGTATAGCTACTCGTCAATCGCCGCGGCACTCCATGCCGAGACGGAAGACCGTGCCGCCGAGGCTCGTGTTCCCATGGACGAGTCCGGCGATGATGCAGAGTCGGATGGCTCGGAGATGACGGATGCAGACGTGGCCGCTGTCGAGCCCGCCGGCAATCCCATGGCGCTGGGCTCGGCCTTCCACGCCGCCTGCCAGTGGCTCATCGAGATGGGTGCCGATGCGCTGCCCGCTGAGCGTGCCGACGCCCTGGCTCGCCTGTGGCACCTGACGCCAGAACAGCGCGAGCGCTTCGATGTCGCTCTGGAGCGCTGGCTCAAGTCGTCGGTTCGTGCCGAGCTGTTCGCGTGGCCGTGCGTTCGCGCCGAGGTGCCGTTCTTCTCGCTGGGCTGCGAGGACGAGGACATCGCCCGCTACGGTGCATATGCCGAAGGCGCCATCGACGCTTTGGCGACCGACCCGGCCGATCCGTCACGCGCACTGGTCATCGATTACAAGACGGGTGGCACGCCGGATGAGACGCCGGACCAGCTGCTCGAGAAGCACGCCCTGCAGGCGCGCGTCTACGCCGACGTGTTGCACAAGGCGGGCTTTGAGACGGTGACGGTCAAGTTCGTTCGCGTGGAGCAGGCGAATCCAACCATCTTCGTCGAACCCGCCGAACCTCAAGTGGTCACCTACAACCTCTAACCCTCAATAACTTGCGGTGGAATACGGACTGTTTTAGCCAAAAAAGCCGCCAAACAGTCCGCATTTCACCGCAACTGCAAGAGGAGCCGTGTTGGTTTGGCTAGGTTCGGGTGCCGTCCGCGCCGTGGGGTAAAATCGTTCAGTCAGAACACGAACCCGCATCGGAGCTCATCACATGGCATTTGTCCATCTGCACAACCACACCGTCTTCTCCATGCTCGACGGCGCAACCCGTATCCAGGATATGGTCAATCGCGCCGTAGAGCTGGGCATGCCCGCCGTCGCCATTACCGACCACGGCTACATGTATGGCGTGCCCGACCTGGCGCTGGCCTGTGACGCCGTCAACCACAACACGCCCGAATACAAAACCTGGAGCCACGACAAGGCCTTCTTGGAAAAGGACCGCCGCGACGAGCTGGTGGAGCCCGATCCCGAGGAAAACCCGCGCGAGCATGCCCAGTATGTGAAGGACATGGCCATGTGGGACGAGAAGGGCAATATCGACGAGCTCAAGCCGCCCCTGGTCATTAAGCCCATCTTTGGCTGCGAGGTCTACTTTACGCCGGACGAGACGCTCGCCCGCGACCATAAGCCCGAGCTCTACCACATGATTCTTCTGGCCAAGGACCAGGAGGGCTACGTCAACCTGATGCAGACGGTTTCCGAGGCCGCCGTGCAGGGCTTTTACTACAAGCCGCGCGTGACGCTCGACAACCTGCGCCGCCACGCCAAGGGCATGATCTGCACGAGCGCCTGCATCGCGGGCATCATCCCCAAATACATCGACCGCGGCGACATGGAAGGCGCCATCAAGTGGGCCGAGACCTTCCGTGACACCTTCGAGCCCGGCGACTTCTACATCGAGATCCAGGAACACGGCATCACCACCGACAACGGCCTGACCGACGAGCAGATGGACCGCACGCTCATCGATATCGCCAAGCAGGTGGGCGTCAAGGTCATCGCCACCAACGATTTCCACTACCTGCGCCGCGAGGACGCGCCGGTGCAGGACGTCATCATGTGCATTGGCATGAACGCCAAGGTCGACGACCCCAACCGCATGCGCATGACCGGCTCGGAGTTTTATATGAAGACCGAGGAGGAGATGCGGGCGATGTTCCCGTATTGCCCCGAGGCCTGCGACAACACACTCGAGATCGCCGACAAGTGCTACGTGGAGCTGGACTGGGATTCCATCATCCTGCCGCGCTTCCCGCTGCTCGATCCCGGCGAGACGCACGAGAGCCAGTTCCGCCGCGAGTGTGAGAAGGGCCTGCGCCAGCACTATGGTGACGACTGGGCCACGCGCGAGATCGGTGGCGTCAACATCAAAGAGCGCTTTGAGTACGAATACAAGGTCATCTGCGACAAGGGCTTTGCCGCCTACTTTTTGATCGTTGCCGAGTATGTGCAATGGGCCAAGGACAATGGCATCGGCGTCGGCCCCGGCCGTGGCTCGGCCGCCGGCGCTATCGTCGCCTACGCCATGAACATCACCGCGTTCGACCCGCTCGAGAACGGCCTGATGTTCGAGAGGTTCCTGTCCCCGCAGCGTACCGAGATGCCCGATATCGATATGGACTTCGACGATGAGCGGCGCCTCGAGGTCGTGGAGCACGTTCGCCAGCTCTACGGCCCCGAGAAGGTCACCCACGTCATCACCTACTCGACCATTAAGGCCAAGCAGGCCATCAACGATGCCGCGCGCGTTCTGGACTACCCGGTCTACATGGGCCAGCGCCTGTCCAAGATGGTCTCGAGCGACCCCAAGGTCAAGCTCAAGCAGGTGCTCGAAAAACAACCCGGCAAAGAGGACCTCTTTAACCCCGATTTTGCCGAGGCCTATAAAAAGGACGACGACGCCCGCCGCATCATCGACACGGCGCTCTCGATCGAGGGCCTCACCCGTGGCGAGGGCGTGCACGCGTGCGCCGTTCTGATCTGCCGTGACCCCGTCAACGAGCACGTGCCCACCAAGCTCGATACCAAGGGCGGCGTCGAGATTACCCAGTACGAGGGTCATACCGTTGCCGACATGGGCCTGCTCAAGATGGACTTCCTGGGCCTGCGCACGCTGACGGTTATCTCTAAGGCCAAGGCCAACATCAAAAAGAACTTCGGTATCGACATCAAAGAGGAAGAGATTCCCTTTGACGATCCCGAGATCTTTAAGCTCATGGGCTCCGGCCACACCGCCGGCGTCTTCCAGGTCGAGTCCGCCGGCATGACGGCCACGATCAAGAACATGAAGCCTACCGAGTACAAGCACGTCGTAGCATTGATCGCCCTGTACCGCCCGGGCCCGTTGGGCGCCGGCATGGTTTCGTCCTACATCAACCGTATGAACGGCAAGGAGCCGGCCGTCTCCTATGACGACCGCCTGGACGACATCCTGGGCGAAACCTACGGCACCATGGTCTACCAGGAGCAGGTTATGCTCATCTCCGTCGAGATGTGCGGCTTCTCCAAGGGCGAATCGGACTCGCGTATCCGTAAGCCCGTGGCTAAGAAGAAGATCAAGCTGCTCACGTCGACGGTGCTCCACTGGGAGGATGGCTCGGACGAGACCACCTACGACCACTGGATGAACGGCGCCATCAAGAACAACTACACGCGCGAGGTCGCCCAGAAGATTTGGGACGATGTTCTCGAGTTCGCATCTTACGCCTTTAACAAGTCGCACTCTGCCGGCTACGCCATCCTGGTTATGCAGACGGCGTGGCTCAAGGCGCATTATCCGCACGAGTACATGGCGGCCGTCCTGACGTCCTACACGGGCAAGACCGACAAGATCGTTCACTACGTCTCGGCGTGCCGTCACGACGGCATCCCCGTGCTTTCGCCAGATGTCAACGAGTCCGGTACCGAGTTCACGGCTACCAAGGAGGGCGTGCGCTTTGGCCTGGCCGGCATCCGCGGCGTGGGCACCGGCGTGGCGCAGGCGATTATCGCCGAGCGCGAGGCGGGCGGCCCGTTTAAGACGCTGCACGACTTTGTCGAGCGCGTGGACTCGAGCCAGGCCAACCGTCGCGTGATCGAATCGCTCATCAAGGCAGGCGCCTTTGACTCCACGGGGTATCCGCGCCGCCAGATGATGCACTTTGTGGACAAGAACAACCCCGAGAACATCATCGATGCCGCTGTTAAGCGCCAGAAGGATCGTGCGAGCGGCCAGACGTCGTTCTTCGACATGTTCGGCGACGTTGAGGGCTCGGGCTTTGAGGTGAGCGTGCCCGATCCGGATGGCCAGGAGTGGGACCGCCACCTTAAGCTGAGCCAGGAGAAGGAGGTTCTGGGCATCTATGTCTCGGACCACCCGTTGCGCCCGTTTGAGTATGCGCTAGCCAAGGCGCGCGACTTCTCGTTCTCGCAGATCGATACCGGCTACGAGGTGCAAAACCCCACGGGCGGTACCATCAACCAGGAGATTCCCGAGGGCAAGGCGCTGTGGTGGGCCGGCATGGTCTCGAGCGTGTCCAAGCGCGTGACCAAAAACGGCGACCCCATGGGTATTGTGCAGCTCGAGGACATGGAAGGCGAGGCCACGGTCGTGGTGTTCCCCAAGACCTACAAAGAGGCCGAGGGATACCTGTACGGCGAGGTCGATCCCGAGACCGGTGCGCAGCTGTCTGATGCGTTTGTTCGCATTAAGGGCAAGCTCGAGCGTTCGGACCGCGGCGACCAGATCATCGCGCAGGAGATCGTGCCGCTTGAGCTTAACGAGGAGAACAACAAGCCCAAGGTGTTTGAGGTCATGGTGCCCAACAGCCGCTTTAGCCAGGGCAATATGGCGCGTCTTGCCACGGTGCTTACCGCAAACCCGGGCGGCGACCGCGTGGAGATCTTTATCGAGCAGGTGGACGGGCGCGTACTGCGTGCCGAGGTGCCGGCCAAGGTCAACGCACGCTCGATTCCGCTGCTGGCAGAGGCAAAGGCGATTGTGGGTAACCAAGGCAGAGTGACGGTAATTTAAGGACGGCGTTGGCGGGGTAGCTAATTTG
>CAUEUQ010000087.1:0-7469 GCA_959021215.1 uncultured Collinsella sp.
TCCCAGCCCTCGCGCGCCAGGTGCTGCTCGTACGGCAGATAGAAGATGCCCAGGTCGTTGGCGATGGTCTGCAGGTTGCAGTTACCACTGCGCACGCAGCTCGTACAGCGCGAGTCGTGCTGGGACAGCAGCAGCTGCACGTTGGTGCGACGCGCCTCGCGGGCTTTGGGGCTGTTGGTGTGGACCACCATGCCGTCGAGCACGTAGTTGTTGCAGGCGGCAACCAGCTGGTCGCAGCCCTCAATCTCGACCACGCACACGCGGCAACCGCCGATCTCGTTTAGATCGCGCAGGTAGCACAGGGTGGGAATCTGGATGCCGACGGACTTGGCCGCGTCCAGGATCGTGGTGCGCTCGGGCACCACGACCTCGCAATTATCGATAGTGAGCTTAACCATGTTGAGTGCTCCGCTTTCGGTGTTGTCGCTGACAGTGGTTTTGTTGGGCTCTACCATTCCAGGTTCCTCCCTCCGCGGAACACGCCAAAGCCAAAGTGATCGCAACGCAGGCAGCGACTTGCCTCCTGGCGTGCCTCCTCCTCGGTGAGACCCTGCTCGACCAGATTCCAATCGTGGATGCGCTCGCCAGCCTCGCGCTCGCCCAGCTCGCAGCGGCCGCACTCGTGCTTGCCCTTAAACTGCACGGTCGGCAGCTCCACGTCGAGCTTAATCTTGTGGTCGAAGCCCAGGTAGTGGTCGATATTTGCCGAAGCCACGCGGCCGGCGTTGATAGCACGGATGACGGTGGCGGGGCCGGTCTGGCAGTCGCCGCCGCTAAAGAGGCCATCGAAGTTGGGCACGGCGCCGTCCGAATCGGTGACGACGCGACCCCACTTGCAGGCGATGCCCATGTCCTCAAACGGCTTGGAGTCGATGTCCTGACCAATGGCCACGAACACGCGCTCGCAGGGGATGACCTGCTCGGGCGTGGCGGCGGCACGCGGGGCCGGGCGCCCACGGCGGGGCTCGCCGATAATCTGCGGCTGCACGCGCAGGCCCCTCACACGACCGTCCTCGCCCGTCTCGATGGCGAGCGGGGCCGTCAGCTCCAGCACCTCGCAGCCCTCGGCCTGGGCACCGGCGATCTCGGCGTCCTGGGCCGTCATATCGCAGATGCGGCGGCGGTAGACGATGCTTACCTTTTCGGCGCCGCAGCGCACGGCAGAGCGGGCCACGTCCATGGCCACGTTGCCGCCGCCGATAACGCACACGCGCTGGCCGCTCAGGTCGGGCAGCGCGTCGTCACCGATGGCGCGCAGCATCTTGACGGCCGACTCCACGCCGGGAGCCTCTTCGCCCGGAAGGCCGAGCTTCTTGTCGCTGTGGGCACCGATGGCCAGGTAGACGGCATCGAACTCGTCGCGCAGGCGAGCGAGCTCCTCGCCGTTCACGGAGTGGTCGAGCTCCACGTCGATACCGACGCTCAAGATCCAGTCGATCTCGGCCTGCAGGCGCTCGCGCGGCAGACGGTAGCTGGGAATGCCATAGCGCAGCATGCCGCCCAGGTGGTGGCGCTGCTCAAAGATCGTCACCTTATGGCCCATCACGGCCAGGTAGTAGGCGCAGGAAAGGCCGGCCGGGCCGCCGCCAATCACGGCGATGCGCTTGCCGGTGTTGTCAGCCACGCTGGGCTTGTAATCATTGAGGTCGCTGTGCTCAACGGCAAAACGCTTGAGGGCGAGGATGTTCATGGGATCGTCGACCATGCCGCGACGGCAGTGCATCTCGCAGGGATGCTCGCACACCAAACCGCAGACGAGCGGCAGCGGGTTGTTCTTGCGGATGACCTTGACGGCATCGGCATAGCGGCCGGCCTCGACGAGCGAAATGTAACCGGGAATGTCGACGTGCGCCGGGCAGCCCGAGACGCACGGGACGCGGGCCTCGCGGTCAAAGCCACAGGAGTGCTCGCGGATGTGGTGTTCAAAATCGTCGCGAAAACCGCGGATAGCCGTAAGCGCCATGGCACCGGCCTCGTAACCGATGGCGCAGTCGCTCGAAAGATAGATGGTGCGGGCAGTGTGCTCAATCAAGTTGAGCGTGGACTCGTCGGCGCGGCCCTCGAGCACATCGGCGAGCAGGTCGCTCAGCGCGCTCAGGCCCACGCGGCAGGGCGTGCACTTGCCGCAGCTCTGGGTGGAGCACAGGTTGACGAGCGCCGCCGTAAACTCGACGGGGCACGGGGCGAGCGAACTCACCGCCAGACGGCGTCCGAGTGCATCGTGCAGGTCGTCCATGACGGCCTGAGCGTGGCTGCGTTCCATTACGTGCAGTCGAGCCATAAGATCCCCTCTCACATGGCAGCCCGGAGGCGAGGCCGGGCGAAATTGCTACACGCACAACACTGACCTAAAAAGTTGTTAGGTCTCCACGCAGTTCGGCAGGCGGTATGAAATGTCACCATCAGCGGTGAAAATGAACATTATCGCAGATAAATGCCATATTTGATAAAACGCGTTACCAAACGACAATGCCCCGCCCACGCAATCACGTGGGCGGGGCATTGCTTCAGGCATGCGGCCAGCGACCCTGTTGCTTTTACTTAAGCTCGGGCCAGTAACCCTTGTTGGCCTCGATCATGTCGTCGAGAACCTCCTTGGCGACCTTCATCGACGGCACGGTCTTGTTGAGCGTAAAGGCCTTAAGCGCCTTCTCGTACGAACCCTCGATCGTAGCCTCGACAATGAGCTTCTCGGAGTTCAGCTGCTGCATCATGAGGCCCTGCTGGAACAGCGGAATGTTGTCGCGGCTGATGACCTCGGGGCCGTTCTTGCCAATGTAGGCAGGCAGCTCGACCATAGCGTCGTAGGGCATGTTGGGGATGGCGCCCTTGTTCTCGCAAATGACCAGGAAGCGCTGCTTGGTGTCGTTCTTCAGAGCGATAGCCAGATCGGCAATCCAGTCGCCGTGGCTGCCCGCATAGAACGTGCTCTCGTCGATCTCGCCCGTCTTCTCGTAATGGTCGATACCATCAAAGAGGTTCTTCTCACGCGTCTCCTCAACCTCGTTAGCACGGGTGCGCTCGGGGTTGGAGTGCTCGACGAACTCCTTCTGCTGCAGGTAGTAGTTCAGATACGTGTTGGGCAGGTACTCCGGGAAGCACTCCATGATCTCGTACTCGCCCTTCCAGACGTAGTACCAGCTGCCCTTGGTGTGGCGGTTCTGCTCGGGGTGCTCGTCGACGGCCTCCTCGGGCTTCTTTGCCATGAGCGAGCCCATGCCCTTGAGGTAAGAGTCGGGCAGCAGAATCTCATGCTCCTTGATGTACTCGCGCAGCTGCGGGAGCACCTCCTCGCCCTTGTGGCGGATCGAGGTGAACCAACCAAAGTGGTTGAGGCCAAAGTAATCGTACTCAACATCCTTCTTGTCGATATCGAGCGCGGCGCAAACCACGTCGATGATCGCGATCGGCATGTCGCAGATGTTGATGATACGAGCGTTGGGACGCAGCACGCGGCAGCCCTCGGAGACGATGGCGGCAGGGTTGGAGTAGTTGAGAATCCAGTAGTCCTTCTTGGCGTACTTCTCAACGTCATCGATCAGCTCGACCATGGGGAAGATGGTGCGCATGCCGTAGGCAAGGCCGCCGCAACCGCAAGTCTCCTGACCCACGCAGCCGTGACGCAGCGGAATCTTCTCGTCCTGCTCGCGCATGGCGTAGCCGCCCACGCGCATCTGGGCAAACACGAAGCTCGCGTCGGTAAAAGCCGTCTTTTTGTCGGTGGTCACCGTGAGCTTGATGTCCAGGCCGAGGTCCTCGTGCAAAATCCAGTCCACGAGCACGCCAATCTTGCGCTGGCGCTCCTCGTTGATGTCGTACAGACGAATCTCGTCAACGTCGAGCTCGTCCTTGCGCAGGGCGATGGACTTGACGATGCCGGGGGTAAAGGTGGATCCGCCACCACACAGAGTAATGATCATTGTTTACTGCTCCTTCTCAATTGCGTTTTCGACCTTGTCGCGCATCTCGGCGACCTTCATGCCAAAGATGATCTGGATATTATTGCCGTTGCGGTTGATGCCGCTGTTGGGCACGTGGTTGATGAGGTCCTCATTGATGAGGTCCGGGTTCTTAACGTTCACGCGGAGACGCGTAAAGCAATTCTCGAGCTCCTCGATGTTGTCCTTGCCACCAAGACCTGCAACCAGGTCGGCAATGCCCGCATCGACGCCCTCTGCGGGAGCCGCGGCAACAGCGCCCTGCTTCACCGCGACAGACGCGGCGGCCTCGCCCTCGGCAACGGACTCGGCGAGCTCGGACTCCTCCTCGCGACCAGGCGTGTGGAGGTTGAGCTTCTTGATGAGGAAGGTGAAGAGGAAGAAGTACAGAGCGGCGTTAACGACTCCAAGCACCAGCATAACCGGCCAGTTGGTCTTGTCGACACCGAGGACCAGGTTGGAAACCACGATGTTGATGATGCCGCCTGCAGTCGAAGCGGGCACGGAGAGGACCTTGAGCAGGACCAGGAAGATGCCGGAAAGAACCGAGTGAACGACAAAGAGCACGGGAGCGGCAAAGACAAAGAGGAAGTCCATGGGCTCGGTGACACAGGAGAGCACGGCGGTGATGATCAGCGGGATGATAACGGCCTTGGTCTTATCCTTGTTCCCCTTGTAAGCGGTGACGATAAAGGCGAGACCGATACCGATGTAGGGCCACAGGTTGTTGAAGGTGTAGCTGTTGAAGTAGGTGCTATCGGAGAAGGGCCGGCCCGTCATTGCCATCTCGGCGACACGGATGGGGTAGGCACCGGCGATAACCTGATCGCCCAGCGTCAGGGTGCCACCCACATCGGAGAACTGGAACGGGGTGTAGATGAGGTGGTGCAGACCGGTGGGAACGAGCAGCTTGTTGAGCATGCCGTAGATAAAGAGGCCGATGTTGCCCGACTCCTTAATGATGCCGGCAACTGAGGAGATGGCACCCTGAACCGGAGGCCAAACGATGCAGAAGCCAGCGCCCATGATCCAGGAGATGATGATCATGATCAGGAACGGGAAGCGAACGCCCGAGAACATCGAAAGGGCAATGGGGAACTGCTTATTCGAGTACTTGTTGAACACGGCACCGGTGATGCAACCGAGAATAATGCCGCCGAACACGCCGGTATCGAGCACCTGAATGCCCATAACGGTGGCCTGGCCGGTTCCGGTAAGACCGAGCATGCCGCTCGCATCGGCAAGAGAGCCGGTGGCGTTGAGCACGATGTTGTTAGCCTGCAGGAACAGGAAGAACGACATCAGGGCAATCAGCGAAGCATGGCCCTTGTTCTTCTTTGCCATGGCGCCGGCGATGCCCACGCAGAACAGAATCGAGAGGTTGTTGATGATAAACATCAGCGACTGATAGACAACGGCGCCCACAAGCTGGAACGGACCGGAGCCCAGTACGGGGACCAAAGCGCAGATGGTCTTGTTGGTCAGAATGATGCCCACGATGAGCAGGATGCCGGCAACCGAGAGATACATCATCGGCTGAACGATCGACTTCGCGAACACCTCCAACGGCGCTTTGAAATTGAACTTCTTTTTTGCGGTCATAGCGGTACTCCCCTTCCTTTTCCGCAAATTAAGACAGATGTGCCCTGGACAAGACCGTGAGCCTTGCCTTATATCAATCGATGTGTGGGCACGTTATGCCTAGAGACCAGGTTCTCCAAGCAGGTTAACAATGTGATATGCGAGATAACTCTTCTCAGCATCGGTAACGACAACGTTATAGGTAGACGACAAGTGGGCGGCTATGGCGTCCGCGCACGAGAATGCGCAGGGATACGCCGTTTCATCGATTCGGAACAGCGCGTCTCCGTTGATTTGCCCTGCCGTAGGATCGAGCGCTCGCTGTGCGAAAAACTGCAGGTGACGAACGAAACGTTCGTAAGGCAGCGAGGTGTCATCGAGGGTCGTAGCATAGCGCTTGGAAACAATCGCGAGCACGTCGCGAACAAGCTGGACCGAAACAATCAAACGATCGGAGCGTTGCGGCATGGTGGCGTTGACGATATGCAGCGTAATGAAACCCTGCTCTTCTTCGCTCATCTGAATGCCCATATACTCCTTGATAATCTGCAGCGCACGGCCCGCAAGTGCATACTCCTTGCGATAGAACTGCTGGATCTCGAGCAGCAACGGATTCTCGCAGGAGACTCCCTTGCGCTCACGCTCCAAAGCAAGGCTGATATGGTCTGCGAGAGCGATGAGGATCTTATCGTTGATGTCGACATTGAGCTTTCGACGGAGCATCTGAACAATGTCCTCGGCAATCACGAGGTTGACGGTGGGGATGGACTCCAAAAGATGTGCCAAGCGGTCAATCGTACGCGAATCCTGAGAAGTTCCCTCCTGCAACGCGTAGGTCTTTTCGACTGATGCCTCGTCGATGGCATCGCCGGCATGGCGACCAAAGCAGAGGCCTCGACCGATGACGATGAGCTCGGAGCCATCGTCCGAAGTGACCATTGCGACGTTGTTGTTAAAAACTCGCTTGATAACCACGGTACCCACCACAAGAATTTACTCGGAAAGCCAGATGACAGGCTCTTTAACAGCAACAGGGCCGGAAGCATGTTCGCGAAGAGTCGAGTTCTCCGAACGCTCGCACACGATAACGAAGACCGTGGGATCAAAGCCGGCAGCGCGAACCACGTCGAAATCGACCTCGACGAGGGGCTGGCCCGCGTCGACATGGTCACCCTGGGCAACAAGCGCATGGAAGCCCTTGCCCTCAAGTTTAACAGTGTCGATTCCGATGTGCAGCATCACCTGAGCAGAGCTGTCATCGGACATGATGCCCAGCGCGTGCTCAGTCGGAAACAGCGCGGCGACGGTGCCGGAAACAGGAGCGCACACCGTTCCCTCTTGGGGAACCACGGCAACGCCATCGCCCACTGCACGGCTGCTAAAAGCGGGGTCATTGGTATTTTCTAGATTAACAAGCTCGCCGGAAACAGGGGCGAGAATCTCGAACTCGGAAGTCGCAGTCGCCTGCTTGTCCGAGCCACCCATAAGGCGAGAAAAGAAACCCATGGTGGCATGTCCCTTCAAAAATATAGCCCAACCAAAATCAACCGAATGCATCCATAGAGACACATCCGATCAAAGACTTTGGTTAGGCCCACGTCCGAGGGACTCGGTAACCTTCCGCATTTCTTTTTACGGGAGATATGGGACCTCGGACAAAATCTCGGACCCAATCTGGGTCCAGGAGGGAGTCCGATGTATACGAAAGAGGAGCGCGAGGGGATTCTCTGGGAGTTCCACCGGAGCGGCCTGTCCGCCCCCGCCGCCTGCAGGAGCCTGCCGCTTTTCCCGAACAAGGACAACCTGTATGCTTGGCTCAAGCTGGAGGAGGCGGGCGAGCTGACCGCCCGTGAGATGCCCGACCGGGCGGAGCGCATGCACTGCTCGCACGGCGAGGTGTTAGCGTCAATATAATTTTCACCATTTTCACCAATGCATTTTCGCCAATCG
>CAUEUQ010000088.1:0-7392 GCA_959021215.1 uncultured Collinsella sp.
CGCACGGAGAGCACATTAAGTGCTCTCCGGCTCGTGCGGAACTCGCGATAAACCTTGTATACGCCCGCCCGCTCCCGAGGGGCTCCCATCCCAAATGCGGAGCAAAGCTCCGCACGCCAACTTTTTCTTTCAGCTAAAGAACGCCGGAAATTCGACGCTGGCTTGTTAACCTTGCTGGACGTTGTCGACGCCAAACCAGCCCAGAAGCTATATCGATACAGAAAGGTCCCCGGACGGAGGGGCCGGATATAAGGTTTATCGCGAGTTCCGCACGCAAAGAAGGTCACTTAATGTGGCCTTCTTTGCGCAGGACTGTAGAGCAGGAAACCTTATATCCGGCCCCTCCGTCCGGGGACCGCGCCGTACCAGCTACAGCGTCATGTTCGGATCGGCGTCGACGTCGAACGGCGAGATTTCACCTCGGTCGAATTTACGGCGGGCGACCTCCGCGATCATGGCAGCGTTATCGGTGCATGCCGAAAGCGGCGGCACCGTCACGCGAATCCCCTGACGCCCAAGCTTCTTAATCATCATCTCGCGCAGATGCGGGTTGGCCGAGACGCCGCCGCCGATGCAGTATTCCTTACATCCGGTAGCGTGCAATGCGTTTTTGGCCTTCTTGTACTGCACGTCAAAGACAGCCGCCTCAAACGAAGCCGCCAGATCGGGCAAGTGAATCGTGCGCCCGGCTTTGGTCTCCTGCTCGATGTAGAGCGTCACAGCGGTTTTAAGGCCCGAAAGCGAGAAGCGATAGTCTCCCCTGCTGTTAAGCGCACGGGGGAAATCGATCGCGCGGGGATTGCCCGTCTCGGCCAGCTTGGAGATGATGGGGCCACCGGGATAGCCCAGACCCAACGCCTTGGCTACCTTGTCGAAGGCCTCGCCCACAGCATCATCGAGTGTCTCACCAAGTACCTCGTAGTCGCCCCATGCCTTCACGTGCACGAGCATGGTGTGCCCGCCCGAGACAAGCGTGAAGATGAACGGCGGCTTGAGGTCGGGCTGCGCTAGCAAGTTGGCAAACAGGTGCCCCTCCAGATGGTTGACGCACACGAGCGGCTTGCCGGCAGCGTAGGCAAAGCCTTTGGCGAAGGCGACGCCAACCACGAGCGCGCCCACCAGGCCCGGACCCTGTGTCACGCCCACGGCGGCAAGCTCGCTGGGGGCAATGGCTCCACCCTCAAGACCAAGCGATGCTGCGGCATCCTCGAGCGCCGCATCCACGACACTCACAATCACCTCAACGTGTTTGCGCGAGGCGATCTCGGGCACCACGCCGCCAAAACGGGCGTGGAAATCAATCTGCGTCGACACCTGGTTGGCCAGCATATTGCCATCCGCATCGATAATCGCCACGGCCGTCTCGTCGCAGGAACTCTCGATAGCGAGCACTAGGCGGCGGCGTTCAATTTCGGCACGCTCCCCCTCGGAGCGCCCGGGCGCAGGCAGCGGCCATACGCGCTGCTCTGCCGCCGTCGGCTCGGGCGAAGCATTGTCGACCGGAAGCACGAGGGGCAGCGGAGCCGTCATGACGATGGCATCCTTGCCGGCACCATAGTAGCCGCGGCGACGGCCAGCCTCGGTAAAGCCCAGGGCGGCATAGAGTGCAATTGCGCCCTCGTTGCCGTCCTCAACCTCAAGCGAAGCCGTGGTGCAGCCGAGCATCTGCGCGTCATAGCTCACGTGCGACAGAAGCTTGCGGGCGATACCCTCACGGCGATGAGTCGGATCGACGGCAACGTCCATAATCTGCACGTCCCCGTCGACGACCATGCCGCCGGCAAGACCCAGCAACTGACCGTCGTCGTGCGCCACCCACCAGCTACGCGGAGCGGCAACGTCCTCGCCCAGCTCGGACAAGAACATGCCCGGCGTCCACGCCTCGTGTCCGGCACCTTCAAAGCAGGCAGCCTCCAGCGCGCTCGCGCCCTCGGCATCCGCCGCGCCCATGGGACGGAACTGCAGATGACGACCGGCGAGCTCATCGGCAACGCCCGTAATTTCGCTCTGTGCACTCTCAGCAAGACCAAGACGCTTGCGCTCGTTTTCCTCGGCATCCGAAAGGCGCGTGTAAATCGGCAGGACGCGGGCCGGATCGCCGTCACCCGCAGCGTGCGCGAGCAGCAAGCCCTCGCCCGAAGGCCACCACAGGTCGCACTCCACGCAGCGGGCGGTCTCGTCCTCACCCAGCAGCTTGCCATAGCGCACGAGACCGTCACCGGTCAGCTGAACCTGGTCCCAGTCCGCTGCTTGGCGCCACTCATCGAGCGCCACGGCGGCCTTGACCACGTGTTCGCGCTCAAATTGACGCTCGGGGCCCTCATCGACCAGCATATACAGCGCCGGATATACCTCACCGCGCATAGCATCGGCCAAGATACCAAGCTTGCCGCGCACGCCAGCCTTCCACGCCGTCCAAGCGCAAGCGTCGAGCGTCGACACGCCCAGCAGCGGAACATTGGCACCACGTGCGAGGCCCTTGGCAGTGGAGATGCCGATGCGCACACCCGTAAACGACCCCGGACCGCGGCCGACCACGTAGCAACCAACATCGCTGCGATCCAGACCGGTTTGAGCCAGCACGCCATCAACGGTATTCACGAGCTCAACGTTGGCGTGACGGCGACACATGTGGTCGCCGCTCACGAGCTTCGTCTCGCCCGTCTGCCCATCAATCCAGCTTGCCGCGCAGGCAAGCATGTCGGTCGAGGTATCGAGCGCCACCACCAGCGCGTTGTCGTTATGCAAGCTCATCTTGTACAGCCTTATCAATCAAATGGGAAAGCTCCATTGCGCGGTCACCGTGCGCCTCAAGTGTTATCGTTCGCACATCGCTGTCGCCCTCATCACGCTTGAGCGTCACCGAAAGATACTCATCCGTCAGCTCGTCCTGGAATTGTTCGCCCCATTCCAGCAGGCAAGCACCCTCATAGCCCAGCACATCGAAAATGCCCGTATCCTCGAGCTCGTAGGCATGCTCCAGGCGGTATAGATCAAAGTGAAACAGCGGAATACGACCTTGATCGTGAACGGCCATGAGCGCAAACGTAGGACTCGTAACCATATGCTCATCGCCCAGCCCGCGCGAGACGCCCTTGGTAAAGTGAGTTTTGCCCACTCCCAGGCCACCGGTCAGGATGAGCACATCGCCGTCCTCAAGGCACGGTGCAATTAGCTCGCCAAAGTACTCCGTATCGGCAGCGCAAGTCGTTTTGTAAGTACCTACCCCCAGGCGCTCCAGGGACATATATGCTCCTTATTATTCCGAGGCGTCCTCTGGTGCGGGATGTCGCTCCAGATAGTCGCCCAGCATCTTAAAGTCTTCCTCCAGCAGCTCCTGCCACGCCGGATTGCGCAGCGCTGCTGCCGGATGAAAAGTGGGCATTACTACAAAATGCCCCATCTGGTGGAACCTGCCGCGCAGCTTAGTAATGCCAATCTCGGTCTTAAGCACAAAGTGCGTCGCGGGGTTGCCGAGCGTCACGATAATATCAGGCCAGATGCTTCGAATCTGCTCACGCAAAAACGGCGAGCAAGCCAGCACTTCCTCGGGACGCGGATTGCGGTTTCCCGGCGGGCGGCACTTAAGCACGTTGGCAATGTAGACGTCTTCGCGTTTGAGCCCCGCCAGCGACAAAATGCCGTTGAGGTCCTCGCCTGCCGCCCCCACAAAGGGCTCGCCCTGCAAATCCTCATTGCGGCCCGGCGCCTCACCAATAAACATCACGCGAGCGCGGGGGCTTCCCACGCCAAACACGATATTGTGACGCGACTGATAGAGCTGGCAGAGGTGACAATCGCCCAAAACGGCCTCAATTTCCTCGAGTGCGACCTCACGTGGTGCCTGATGGGTATGGCCGGGGATGTGCATGACGCCCATAGCGGCTCCTACACGTAGACCTTGTCGAGACGCATGCCAAAGCCGCAGGCGACCTCGTAGTTAATCGTTCCGCGCAGTCGGGCCATCTCGTCCATAGTGATCTCGGCATCGCCATCGCGGCCGACAATGATCATCTCGTCACCATACTCGGCCTCGGGAATCTCGTGTGCCGGGTTGGACTGAATGGCGACCATAAACTGGTCCATGCAGATATTGCCAACCTGATGCACGCGCTCGCCGCGATACAGCACATCCATACGATTGGAAAGTGTACGCGATAGGCCGTCGGCATAACCGATCGGCAGCGTACAGATCTGAACGCGCGTACGCGGTACGCGGTAGGTAAAACCGTAGCCCACGCCCTCACCCATCGCAGGGTGTGCCACGCGCGTCACACGCGCATGGACGCTCATAACGGGATCAAGCTGCATCACGCGGCCACTCAGCTCGCACGGCTGCATGCCATACAAGCCAACGCCGGCGCGGATCATATCAAAATGCATCGAGGGGTCGAGCATCGAGGACGGCGTGTTGGCGCAGTGCACGATACCGCACTCAAAACCCGCATCCTTAATGGCCTGAACGGCCTCGGTAAAGCGCTGACACTGCAGCTTGTAGTCCCAGCCCGAAGGTTCATCGGCCGTGGCGAAGTGCGTAAATACGCCGTCGCACTGAATACCGCGATGGAAATTTATACCGCGGACAAAGTCGAGCACCTGCGTGTAGTGAACGCCGATACGATTCATGCCCGTCTCGATGGCGAGATGATACTTGCCCACTTTGCCCGCCGCGACGGCACATTCGCCATACGCAAGAGCAAAGTCAGACGTATAGACCGAAGGCATGATATCAAACTCGAGCAACGTCGGAATGGCCTCGATAGGCGGCTCGCTTAGGATGAGGATGGGTTTCGTAATCCCGCCCTGTCGGAGCTCAACGCCCTCGTTAACCGTCGCCACGGCAAACATGTCGGCACCGGCCGAATACATGATCTTGGCGCACTCAACAGCTCCATGACCATAAGCATCGGCCTTGACCACGCAGCACAGGCGCTGACGTGGATTCAGCAAGTTCTTATAGGCCCTCGTGTTGCGACGGAGCGCCCCGCGGTCGATCTCGACCCAGGACCAGCGCGTCAAATCGGCTTTATTCATGATTAGTCATCCGACCCTTCGTCCATGATTCCCAGATCTTCGAGCGCATCCTTTGCCGCCAGTTCCATGGCCGGACCGATCAAGTCGATAAGATCGGTCGCGATGACGCTCTTCTCACCATACTCCGTCGCCGCGGCAAAACCGGCGTAGCTGTGAAGTGCGACGGCGTACGAATACAGCAACTCCCAACGATCCATCTCGTCGCGCATGGTGGCAAGCGTGCCGGCCAAAATACCCGCGAGAACATCACCCGAACCGGCAGTTGCCAGAGAAGCCGGACCCGAGAGCGGCAGCAGCACACGCTCAACGCCACAGATAGCCGTCGTCGGCCCCTTGGCAATGACCACCAGATTGTCAGAGCCTGCAGCCCAGACAACCTTCTGCGCGGCTGCAATCGCGGTACCAAGGTCGTTCACCTCGTCACCGGCAACCAGACGCGAAAGCTCACGATAGTGCGGCGTCATAACCAACGGCTGCTCGCGACGATACATCTCGGGATTACTATCAATACCGTCAATGGCAATCTTAGCAAGGCAGTTGAGTGCATCGGCGTCCAAGATAAGCGGCACATCAAGCTCGAGCAAGCCCGAAACCACCTGCATAGCGCCGGCAGATGTCGTCATACCGGGACCGCACAGTACACAGCTGTACTTCTTTGCAATCTCGCACACCGTCATGCGCGCAGCGGCGCCAAAGGAGCCGCGGGAATCAGACGGAATAGCAAAGACGGGAATCGAAGGAAGTGCCATGCGAATAAGATTGGCGCAGGCGTCAGGAGCCGCGACTGCCACGTAACCAGCACCCGCGCGAGCTGCAGACTTGGCCGCCATAATGGCAGCACCAGGATATTGCGCAGATCCGGCGACAATAAGCACAGAGCCACGGGAATACTTATCGATATTCGTAGGTAGTGGGGCAAAGTAATCAACTAAGTCACCGGGCTCGACAATCTCGGCGGCGTGGTCGACATCATCGATGACCTCGTCAAGACGGTCGTAAAGATTGCCGCAGATCAAATCGCCAGCATACTCAGGACCATCAGCGCTATACAGACCAATCTTGGGCGCAATCATCGTCACCGTATGCTCGGCACGAATGCAGTCGTCATCAACAACGCCCGTCTCGGCATTCAGGCCCGAGGGAACATCAATGGATACGACACAATCGGCGCATTCATTGACCGTAGGAATCCAGATGGAGAACGGCGCACGCAGATTTCCGTGGAAACCGGTACCAAAAATGGCATCGACAACAACATCGGCCTTATCGATCAAAACCTCGAGTTCGTCACGCGAGGGGCCGACGCAAACGTGCACATCGCGGCCGGCAGTACGACGAGCAACATGACGTGCCAGAGCAGCAGGAATCTCATCCGGCTCAACCGGAGAAACGATATCCACGTCCACACCCTTATGGCTCAGGATATCGGCGGCAACCCAACCGTCGCCGCCATTATTACCAAAACCGACCAGAACGAGAACCCGATCGGGATTGAGCTTCAAGACCTCGTTGGCGGCAAACTCACCCGCTAGCTCCATAAGCTCGGCCTTCGAAGTCCCTTCGCGTTCGATGATATCCTCGAGACGAACGACTTCTTCGGTACTCAAAACCGGTTTCATCTATGCTCCTAGCGTATCTTGCGAAGCATCGCCCAGGTGCTCCGTCAATGCTGAATTCTGCAGCTGCTCAAGCTCATCTAAAACAGAGCGAGCCTCTTTAAATGTCTGCGCTACGCGTTTCTTGGTGCTCACCTTTTCCTCTTTTGGCTTAGGCCGAGCATCTTCGGTAATCGCGATGGCATTCGCAACGGCCAAGTCTCCTGTAAGCGTAATGGAAAGAGCGACTTCAACAACACCCAGTTCTTGAGCGATCTCGAGAGCACGGCCCGAAAGCAGCGCCTTCGGTTTGCCGAGTTTATCACGCGTAACCGAAACATCCTTGCGACCCACGCCTTGACTAAAACCCGTGCCGAGAGCTTTAAGTACCGCCTCGCGCGAAGCAAAGCGGCTCGCATAGTGAGCAGCGGGACGCGATGATGCATCGCAATACGCACGCTCTTCTTCGGTAAACACACGCCGAGCAAACGACGGCGTCTTTTCAAGAATTGATTTCATGCGGGAAATCTCGACGATATCAACGCCGATACCAGCTTCAGCCATGTTCACCTCCATATCGCACAGACTAAGTTATTGTAGCCCGTTCGCAGAAGATGCGACAAACGAGGGTTATAAAACACAGCTACTATGTGAGACAAAAGCCCGCAAACTCAAAAAAGGGGGAGGCCGCGAGGCCTCCCCCTTCTCAGTTCAAGCGTACGGCTCGGTGCCGTCCACCGGTCAGCGGCGCCCTGGCCTCCCA
>CAUEUQ010000089.1:0-7219 GCA_959021215.1 uncultured Collinsella sp.
TCATAGCAAACGCGGTAGGAAAAGCAAGTACGCACATCAAAGTGCGATACTAACAACGCGCTTGACCATGTGCGCCATGGGACAGTCCGCGCCCGGCTCGGGCAGCAGCACGGTCTTAGTGGGATTGAGCAGCTTGGCGCTCTCGCCCATAAACTCCACGCCGCACAGCACGATGGTCTGCTGCGGCAGGCTTTTGGCGAGCTTTGCCAGGTAGAAGCTGTCGCCGACGTAATCGGCAACGGCTTGGACCTCGGGCGCCACGTAATAGTGCGCCAGGATTACCGCGTCACGTTGGGTTTTTAGTTGATGAATGGCCTCGACGAGCTCTGCGGGCACCAGCGCCGCACGCTCCGTTGCCGTCGTTGCCGATGCCAGGCCGGCCGCGATATCGCGTGCAAGCTCCGACGCATCCATGTTCGCGCTCTGTGCCATCAAGGCCCCTCTCTTTTGGCGAATCTTGGGGCTTTAGTATGACACCTAGGTTTACAGCTGACAAGACAGCTGTAAACCTAGGTGTAAAGTTGAAATAAAGATTCAATCATGTGGCAAGTCCATTTTCGAACTGGCAAGCTGAGGATAGCCGGGCTTTCGATAGCGCAGGAGGCATCTTTCGCCACCGCAACACCGCTTGGCGCGAGCTGCACGCCGTGGGGCGCAAACGGTCCGCACCCCCGCAAGCGGCGCGTGCCCGATGTGACAAAATCGAACTACTTAAGGGGGCCGAATGCTCAAGATTATTGCCTGCGACGATGATGTCGCTTTTCTAGATAGACTGCACCGGATGATCGACCGTTGGTCGACCGAGACGGGCACGGCGGTCGATGTTGCGCTCGTCACGCGCGGCGAGGACCTGCTGGCCCGCCATGCCGCATCGCGCGCCGACATCATCTTGCTCGATATGATCATGCCGCTCGTCAACGGCATGGACACCGCACGCGAACTGCGCCAGGCCGACACCGCCGTGCGCCTGGTGTTCCTCACCTCGTCGCCCGAGTTCGCGCTGGAATCCTACGAGGTCCGCGCCTTCGACTACCTGCTCAAGCCCGTGGCCTACGAACGCCTGGCGCGATTACTCGACGAGCTTTCGAGCATGCGCCCGGCGGCAACCGACGAGCTCGTGATCAAAACTTCCTTTGGCTACCACGCCCTGCGCCTGTCCGACATCGAATATGCCGAAGCGCGCAACAAGCACGTGGTCTTCCACCTGCGCGACGGACGCGATATCGAGGCACTCGAGTCATTCCGCAGCGTCGAGGACCGTTTGGTGCAAAATGCCACCTTCTTTAAATGCCACCGCAGCTACCAGGTCAACCTGCGCAATATCGATCACTTTGACCGCACGGACATCGTCATGCGCTCGGGCGCGTGCATCCCGCTTTCGCGCAGCTGCAAGCAGGGATTCCAAGACGCCTACTTTGCGGCGCGCTTTGAGGGTGGGAGACACTGATGGTCTCCTCGGTCGAAATGGTCCTTTGGGCAATCCACCACGCCACGACGCTGCTCTTTGGCGTCTTTGCCTCGGCGGCGCTGTGCGGTGTCGAGATCAACCGGCGTCATGCGCTCGAGCTGGTGCTGGTCGGTGCCGTAACCGGATGCGCATTTGGCCTCGCCAATGCCGTCGGCGGCGAGCTTTTCGCCCGCCAGGTATATCCGATCGTCGTGCATCTGCCGCTCGTCATCTATTTGTGCGCGCGCTACCGCCTGAGCCCGCTGCTTGCCGTGCTCGGCATTACGAGTGCCTATCTGAGCTGCCAGTTCAGCAATTGGATGGGCATCGCCGTATTTGCCGCAACCGATTCTCAGATCGCGTACTATCTGGCGCGCATCGCGACCACACTCGCCGTCTTTGCCGTCCTGTTGCATTGGGCCGGCGACATCGGTCCGCGCTTGGCGATTAAAAGCACCACCGAGCTGGGCATCCTTTTAATCCTACCGCTCGTCTATTACATCTTTGACTACGCCACCAACGTCTACACCACGCTGTTCCACTCGGGCTCGGTGGTGACGGTTGAGTTTTTGGCCTTTGCGCTCTGCGCGTTCTACCTTATGTTCCTCGCCGTCTACCTGCGCGAATACGAAGAAAAGGAAACCGCCGAGCGAGAGCGCTGGATGCTCGAAACCCGCGACAGCGCCGCCATTAAAGAGCTTGAGGCCTGGCGTCAATCTGGTCGCGAGCTGTCGATTCTTCGCCACGACATGCGCCACTTCCTACGCGGCCTGGCCGCTTTAATTGAGGAGGGCCACACCGACGAGGCGCTCAAACGCATCGACGAACTCTGCGAAGCCGGCGACCGCACCGCCGTACGCCGCTTCTGCGCCAACGAGACCGTAAACATTGCGCTTTCGTCATTTAACTCGGAAATCAATAGAAACGGCATTACCGCCAACCTGCGCGCCGCCGTGCCCGAAACCATCCATGTAGGTGACGCCGACCTGTTTAGCGTGCTCTCAAATGCCTTGGAAAACGCTATCACCGCCGCAAGCGCCGCACCCCAAGGAAAGCGATTCGTCGACTTTGACCTGCGATTAGAGGACAGCCAGCTGCTGCTGTTAGTTTCCAATACGTTTGACCGCGCGCCGCGCATGGTCGACGGCATGCCCGTAGCCGGGCACACCGGACACGGCTTTGGAACCAAGAGCATTAAGCTTGCCGTCGAACGCATGAATGGTAACTGCCAGTTCCGCATTAACGGCGATCGGTTTGAGCTGCGCGCTGTGATGTAGAAGTGCGGCGCCGATCTCGAGGCGTGCCTTGCCCGCCAGGCAATCGCTCGCCGGCGCCAATCCGCTACAGCGGAGCGGTCGCCGGAGTCAGCTGCTTGATATAGGCCCACATGCGCTGCTTAGCGGCCTTGTCGGTGAGTGCCGCCTCAAAGCCGTCGAGCGCGAGCACGCGGCGGCCCTGCACATGGGCGACCAGGCCGGGCTTGAGCATGGCGGTGTCGAAGTCATCGATCGCCACGAGCATATCGGCGTAGGTCTCGCGCATGGCATCGGCCGCGTTGTTGTCGAGCAGTAGCACCGCCTCGGGGTCCAAGGCCTCGAGCGCCTCGCGGAACAGCTCGCACGGCAGAGTCTCGCCCACCGCGACCGCTCCGTCACCCACGCCGGCGACGCTTGCCAGCACGCAAAAATCCTCGGGCGCGTAGCCGATGGCACCGAGCGCCTTGCGCAGCGCGGCGCCGTCCGGACCGGCAGCCAGCTCGCCGCCCGCACGCTCGGCATCGTCTAAATCACCTTTTACCAGCACAATCGGCGAGCACGCGTTGCCCGCGATACGCACACCGCGACCCGCGAGCGATGCGAGCTCCTGCTCGGTCGCCTGGGCGATGGCTTCTTTTTTCTGGCTTTGTGACGTGGGCATGCGCTCTCCAATCGTTTGCGTGCCCACCATTATATAAAAGAGCCGACCGCGAGTGGTTGCATTGCGGGCCGTTGGGTATAAGCACGGTCGTACTGAGTTTTACGCGGCTGAGCCGCGTCGCACTATGGAGGTCACCATGGCTGACATTAAGCAGATTACCCCCGAGAACTTCGATTCCGTCGTTAACGGCAGCCTTCCCGTGCTGGTTGATTTTTGGGCACCGTGGTGCGGTCCCTGCCGCTCGCTCTCGCCCATTGTTGACGAAGTAGCCGACGAGCTGGCCGGCAAGCTTGCCGTCGCCAAATGCAACGTCGACGACAATCAGGACCTGGCCATGAAGTTTGGCGTCATGAGCATCCCCACGCTGGTTGTCTTTAAGAACGGCGAGGAAGTTGACCGCTCCGTTGGCGCGCTGCCCAAGGCCAGGCTGCAGGCGCTGCTTGAGAAGCACCTGTAATACGCCGCTCATGTGCTGCCGTCCATGAGCGGTTTTGCGCCGCTCACCGGAGAGCCGGGTGCTGCGCCCGCGACCACGGATAATATGGTAATCACAAACAGCCCCCAGTGAACGGGTGCGGGTCAGACGGACTCGCACCCGTTTTCTTATGCGGTAGCGCCCCGTGCGGGCGTAGTAGAATCTGAACCACTGGATTGCCCCGAGCATAAGGAGATTTCCCATGCATGACGTCGGAATGAACATGAGCCAGCTTGCCATGAGCGTCAAGCAGGTCGACGACACCATCGAGCTCGCCCACGAGTGGAGCCATCAGCTGCTGCATGCGACCGAGAACTTTGATATGGAGCGCATTGGCGCCAAGCTCGAGGCCGCCATGGCGGCGCTCCACGAGGCACACGACGCACTCGAGGGCTATGAGGAGGCCATCGAGGCCGACCATAACTCCGTCGGCTCCGTGAAGCTGGTGTAACGTGGCCGAACATGAGCACGGCTGCGGGTACGAGCACGAGCATCCGCACGGGGCGGACGGTGACGCAGGCTGCCACTGTAGTGGCTCCGGCTCCGAGCTGGTCCGTTTTTCGGTCACCGCGCCCGATGACCTGCTGCGCCGCTTTGACGAGCAGATCGCACGCCGCGGCGACGTGGCCAACCGCTCCGAGGCCGTGCGCGACCTGATTCGCGCCTCGATCGCCAAGGAGCAGATGCGCACGCCCGATGAGCATGTTATCGGGTCGCTCACCATGATCTACGACCACCATACCGGCGACCTGACGCGCCGTCTGGACGAAGTGCAGCACGACTACACCGACGAGATCGTATCGACCATGCACGTGCATCTGGATCACCACAACTGCTTGGAGATTCTGGCGCTCAAGGGTCGCGGCGCGCGCGTCTACGAACTAGCCGACCGCCTGCTGGGCCTGCGCGGCGTTAAGCACGGCGAGCTCACGTGCGCCGCCACCAAGCAGAGTCTGGGGCTGTAGCGGGATTTCCCGCAGCGCACCTGCCAAAAAGGGACAAGTTTGTTTTGGCAGGTTTAGCGTTTTACCTACCAAAATAAACCTGCCCTTTTTTGGCCGGTTTTGATGAGGGGAGTCGCATGCGGCATGTGCATATTCATGTGACGGGCATTGTGCAGGGCGTTGGCATGCGGCCGTTTGTGTATCGCGAGGCCATGGCGCATGGCATTTGCGGATGGGTGCTCAACTCGGGCGACGGCGTGCATATCGAGGCGCACGCTCCGGCCGATGCGCTCGATGCTTTTGTTGCCGCGCTTTCTGAGCATGCGCCCGCGGCGGCTCGCGTTGAGCATGTCGAGGTTGTAGACCTAGCACCCGGCGACTGGGACGCCGCTAACGAGCAGGGCTTTCGCATTGTGGCGTCGCAGGATCAAACCGCCCACACGACGCTCATCTCGCCCGACATCGCCACGTGCGACGACTGCCTGCGCGAGTTGTTCGACCCCGCCGACCGACGCTTTCATTATCCCTTTATCAACTGCACCAATTGCGGACCGCGCTTTACCATCATTCGCTCGCTGCCCTATGACCGAGCGGCCACCTCGATGGATCGCTTTCCCATGTGCCCCACCTGCGCCGCAGAGTATGCCGACCCGCTCGATCGGCGGTTTCACGCGCAGCCCGATGCCTGCTTTGATTGCGGACCGCATATTACGTGGCGCGAGGCCAATCGCGACGTTGTGCCAGTGGGTTTCGACGCAACACCAGCCGTCGGCTCCACGCGCGAGGCCAGCGATGCCATCATCGAACGCTGCGTCGAGCTGCTGGGCAGCGGCGGCATCGTCGCCATCAAGGGTCTGGGCGGATTCCACCTGGCCTGCGATGCCACCAACGAACAGGCGGTATGCGAGCTGCGCCGTCGCAAGCGTCGCAGCAACAAGCCGCTTGCCGTTATGGTGCGCAGCCTTGCCGACGCCGAGCGCCTGTGTCATATCGATGGCATTGAGCGCGACCTGCTGGCCGGCAGTGTTCGTCCCATCGTGCTGTTGCGCCGCCGCGCGGCCGGCAACGACGCCTACGGCTCCCCCAACGCCCCTGAGCTGGCACCATCCGTCGCGCACGACTTGCCCGAGCTTGGCGTCATGCTCCCCTACACCCCACTACAACATTTGCTGCTCGCCGCAGCCGCGGCGCACGGCATGCAAGCACTCGTCATGACCAGCGGAAACCTGAGCGAAGAGCCCATCGAGACCGACGATGCCCTTGCATGGGAGCATCTCGTTGCCGCCGGCATCGCCGATGCGCTGCTCGGCAACGACCGCGCGATTCTGTCGCGCTACGACGACTCCGTGGTACGCGTGGTCGACGGCGACGTCATGCCCATGCGTCGCGCACGCGGATATGCGCCGCAACCGCTGTCGTTGCCGGCGCTCGACGGCACCACGCCCTGCGTACTCGCCTGTGGACCGCAGCAAAAAGCCACGATCGCACTCACGCGCGAGGACACCGACGGCCATATGGCCTGTTTTGTGTCGCAGCATATCGGCGATGTCGAAAACGGCGCGACTTTCGATGCTTGGAGCGCCGCGCGCTCGCGTCTGGAAAACCTCTTTGACCTGGCGCCTGCTGCCTTGGCATGCGACATGCATCCCAGTTATCTGTCGAGCCAATGGGCGCGCGAGCAGGCACGGGAGCACAACCTGCCGCTTATCGAAGTCCAGCACCATCATGCGCACATCGCGAGCGTCATGGCAGAGGCGATTGCCGCAGGCCGGCTTGCGCCCGATGCGCGTGTCCTCGGCATCGCCTTCGACGGCACGGGTGCCGGCACCGATGGCACCATATGGGGCGGTGAGTTTCTTGTCGCCCGTCTCGCCGATTTTGAGCGCGTCGCGCATCTGCACACCTGGGCGCTTCCCGGTGGCGCCGCATCCGTACACGATGCCCGCCGCAACGCCTTTGCCCTGCTCAGCGAGCTCGACCTGCTCGAGCACCCGGGAGCCGCGGGGCTCTTGAACAGCCTTGACGAGCAAACGCGCAGCATAACGGCAACGATGATCGAGCGCGGCATCAACAGTCCGCGCACCAGCAGCATGGGTCGCCTGTTTGATGCCGCAGCCGCGATTTTGGGCATTTGCGGCCAGGCGACCTACGAGGGCGAACCCGCCATCGAGCTCGAAGCCGCCGCCTGGCGCGCGCTCGACGACGAAATCGCCCATTTTCCCGACGACAACGCCGGCTATTCCGCATCTGACCCATCGTGGCTGGACGGCCCCTATGTTCTGGACCAGAAAGCACTCTTTGAGGCACTTTTGGGAGGAATTGAAGCCGGAGCGCCCGCCGACAGGCTCGCACTCGATTTCCATGTCGCCGTCGCGCGCTCCTCGGCGCGCATCGCCAGCGATATCTGCGTGCACGAGGGCATCGACACCGTCGCGC
>CAUEUQ010000090.1:0-7046 GCA_959021215.1 uncultured Collinsella sp.
CCTGCTGTGCCAGGGCATGGTCAAGGACGAGAACGGCGACACCATGTCCAAGTCCAAGGGCAACGTCGTACCCCCGAGCTCGGTTATCGAGCCCTACGGCGCCGACACCATGCGTTTGGCGATCCTGTTTATTGCCCCGCCCGAGAAGGACTTCGACTGGGATCCCAAGGCCGTTGAGGGCGCCAACCGCTTCATCAAGCGCGCCTGGCGTATCGTTTGGCAGCTCGTCCAGTCCGGCGACGCCAACGTGGCCTTCGACAAGTCCGCGCTCGACGAGGTTGCGATGAAGCTCTATCGCGAGCGTCACCGCACCATCGCCAAGTGCACCGAGGACTTCGATCGCGGCCAGTTTAACACCGCGATCTCGGCCGTCATGGAGCTCGTCAACGCTGCGAGCGCCTACCTCAACGCCACCGAGGATACCGCCCGCGACAAGGCGCTGTGCTACGGCGTGGCTAAGGATATCGTGAGCGTCCTTGCCCCTATCTGCCCGTTCTGGGCCGACGAACTGTGGCACGAGGCACTCGGCTGCGAGGGCAACGCCTACACCGCCGCCTGGCCCGAGTTCGACCTGGCCGAGTCCGTTGAGGACACGGTGCAGATCGTGGTCCAGGTGCTCGGTAAGGTCCGCGGCCGTGTCGACGTTGCCCGCGATGCCTCCAATGAGGATATGCAGGCTGCCGCCGAGGCCGCCGTCGCCAAGTGGCTCGAGGGCAAGACGGTCGTCAAGGCCATCTGCGTGCCCGGCAAGCTGGTCAACCTGGTGGTCAAGTAAGCGCTGTGCGCATAGCTGACATGCAATAAACGAGGGGCGATCCGGTTGGGTCGTCCCTCGTTTTGCATGTACCTGCCTAGGTGTCTTCGGTCAATTGTCCTATTCTTATGGAGAAGCTGTGCGCACGCTGACCTGCAGATTCGTACTGTGCTTGCACGTTTCTGCAGCTATTGGTATAGTTTGCTTGCAAATGAAGTTGTAATTGAAAGAAGTGGGGTTTCGGCCCCGCTTCTTTTTTGTATGGATGGAGGTGCCGCAATGGTCAAGACCAAGACCGAGCAGGCGATCATCGACGCGCTCGAGGCCGTCGCTCCCCAGCACGATGTCGACATCGTCGACGTCGAGCTCGTGGGTGCCACCAAGGCCCCCTGCGTGCGCGTGCGTATCGAGGGTGCCGAGGGTCAGAGCCTGTCGCTCAACGACGTCACGGCCAACACTAAGTGGGTCGGCGATGTGATTGAGGAGCTCGACCCCATCTCTTCGAGCTATACGCTCGAGGTGTCGAGCCCGGGCATGGCGCGCCCGCTGCGCCGCCCGTGCGACTTTGCCCGCTTTGTGGGCGAGAACTGCGAGCTCACCTCCACCGCCACCGAGGGCCGTCGCAAGTACGCCGGCAAGATTGCCGCTGCCACCGAGACGAACGTGACCCTCGAGCTCGAGGACGGCGAGTCCGTCACCCTCGATTTCTCTGATGTTAAAAAGTGCAAGTTGAAGCCCACCTATGACTTCAAGCCCGCGAAGGAAGGAAAGTAAGATGGCAGCATCCGACATGATGTCCGCCCTGATGGAGCTTTGCCAGGAGAAGCACATCGACCAGCTCTACCTGATCGACCGCCTGGAGCAGTCGCTCGCCAAGAGCTATGCCGAGATCCTGCATCTTGAGTGGGGCGCCAAGGTGACCATCGATCGCACCACCGGCAAGATCTACGTCTACCGTCTGGAGCCGATCGACGATTCCATGGACGAGGAGGGCAACTTCACCGAGTTCGAGGAGATCGACGTCACCCCCAAGAACACGAGCCGCATCGCTGCCCAGCACGCCAAGGCCGAGATCAACGCCATCGTGCGTAACTCCGCCCGCGAGCAGATCTATGAGGAGTTCTCCGGCCGCATCGGTGATCTCATCAGCGGTACCGTTCTGCAGTCCACGCCCGACTTCACGATCGTCAAGATCCGCGAGGGCGTCGAGGCCGAGCTGCCGCACTTCGATCAGCGTCGTTACGAGAACGAGCGCAACGAGCGTCCGATGGGCGAGCGCTACCTGCACAACCAGCACATCAAGGCCGTGATCATCGACGTTCGCGACCCCAACTCCAACCTGCAGCCGGTTCGTGGCGAGCACAGCCGTCCGCCGATTGTCATCTCCCGTACCCACCCCGAGCTCATGCGTCGTCTGTTTGAGCAGGAGGTGCCCGAGATCTATGAGGGCACCGTCCAGATCAAGTCGATCGCCCGCGAGCCCGGTCAGCGCTCCAAGGTCGCCGTCCACTCGCTCGATGACCGTCTGGATCCCGTGGGCGCCTGCGTTGGCCCCAAGGGCAGCCGTGTTCGCGCTGTCGTGGGCGAGCTCCGTGGCGAGCGCGTCGACGTCATCCTGTGGGATGCCGATCCTGCCGTCTACGTCGCCAATGCCCTGTCGCCCGCTAAGGTCACCCGCGTCCTCATCGACGAGGAGAAGGCCTACGCTGGCGTCATCGTGCCCGACGACCAGCTGTCCCTCGCCATCGGCAAGGAGGGCCAGAACGCCCGCCTCGCCGCGCGCCTGACCGGCTGGCACATCGACATCAAGTCCGAGACGCTTGCCGCCGACATCCTCAAGAACGTTCCCGTTCACGAGGAGCCCGCTGCCGACCTGATCGGCGACGAGGAGGACGAGGACGTCCGCCGCTGCGAGTACGTGTCCGAGGACGGCATCCAGTGCCGCAACCAGGCTCGTCCCGGCTCCCGTTTCTGCGGTGTCCACGACACCGACGCCTTCGATGATGCGGAGGACCTGATCTAGCGCGCGATCGCGCCGGGCGGGTCCCGGCGCGTCTCCCACGCTCGTTCAGTCTCTAGGCACCCAAGGTGCCAGAAAGGGTAGGTGAAGTCATATGGCAAAAGTCCGTGTGTCCACCCTGGCCAAAGAGTTCGGCATGACCTCCAAGGAACTGATGGGTCATCTCGCCGAAATGAAGATTCCCGCTAAGTCCGCTTCCTCCGCTCTGGAGGACGCATACGTCGCCCTGGTCCGCAAGCAGCTCGCCTCGGTGATCGAGGCCCGCGCCCAGGAAGTCGAGGCCGCCAAGCTGGCCGAGGAGCAGGCCGCTGCCGCCGAGGAGGCAGCACGCGCTGCCGAGGCAGAGCGCGAGCGCATCGCCGCCGAGAAGGCACGCGAGGAGGAGCGCCGCCAGTTCGCCGCTGCCCAGGCTGCCGAGGAGGCCGCCCGCGCCGAGGCCGAGGCTAAGAAGAAGGCCGAGCAGGAGCGCCTTGCCCGCGAGAAGGAGGAGGCTGCCCGCGAGGCCCAGCGCCGCGCCGTTCCCGCTTCCGATTCCGGTTCGCGTTTCCGTTCGCTGCTCGACCAGATCGCCGCACAGGAGACCGTCCTCAAGGAGAAGAAGGACGCCGAGGAGAAGGCCAAGGCCGAGCGCGCCGCCGA
Source organism: uncultured Collinsella sp. (assembly GCA_959021215.1). Classification (GTDB taxonomy): domain Bacteria; phylum Actinomycetota; class Coriobacteriia; order Coriobacteriales; family Coriobacteriaceae; genus Collinsella. The sequence goes on from CAUEUQ010000090.1 coordinate 3,414, forward strand.
GCGCGGTAACCGTCGTGGCGGCAACAACGACCGCCGCGGTGGCCGTCGAAACGATCGCAACGCCTCAGACAACAACTCCGAGCGCAACGCCTCCGAGAGCCGTCCGCACAGCCATCGCACCAACGCCAGCAACAACGTCGCTGCCGGCATGGACTTCCCCAACCCCGATAAGCAGGGCAAGGGCAAGAAGCGCAAGGGCGGTCACAACAACGAAGAGGACCACTACAGCCGCATGGCTCGCGAGGCCGAGGAGTACAGCCGCGAGAAGGTGCTCGAGGAGGCTCGTGCCGCCGTCGAGGAGGCCTCTCGCGAGTCCACTGGTCGCCGCAAGAAGCGCAAGGAGAAGCGCGAGCGCGAGGCTGCCAAGGCTCAGGAGGAGCGCAAAATAGAGGAGGCGCTGGCCCAGGGCGTGAACCCCGAGGACCTCGACGCCATCAAGGTCTCCCAGGGCGTTACCGTCCAGGAGCTCGCCGAGGCGCTCGACGTTCCGGCCAACGACATCATCAAGCGCCTGTTCCTGCTGGGCACGCCGCTTACCATGACGCAGTCCATGTCCGACGACCTCGTCGAGCTCGTTGCCGACGACCTGGGCCGTCAGATCAAGATCATCACCCCCGAGGAGGAGAACACCTTCTCGTTCTACGACGATCCCGCCGACCTTAAGCCGCGTGCCCCGGTCGTCACCGTCATGGGCCACGTCGACCACGGCAAGACTTCGCTGCTCGACGCCATCCGTCACACCGGCGTCGCTGCCGGCGAGGCGGGCGGCATTACGCAGGCCATCGGCGCTTCGCAGGTCATGATCAACGACCGCAAGATCACCTTCATCGATACCCCCGGTCACGCCACCTTTACGGCCATGCGTGCCCGCGGCGCCAAGGTGACCGACATCGTCATTCTGATCGTGGCTGCCGACGACGGCGTCATGCCCCAGACCATCGAGTCGATCAACCACGCCAAGGCCGCCGGCGTACCCATCGTCGTCGCCGTCAACAAGATCGATAAGCCGGGTGCCAACCCCGACCGCGTGCGCCAGGAGCTCACCGAGTACGGCATCATCCCCGAGGAGTGGGGCGGACAGAACATGTTCGTCAACATCTCGGCCAAGCAGAAGATCGGTATCGACGACCTGCTCGAGACCGTCCTGCTCCAGGCCGACGTGCTCGAGCTCAAGGCCAACCCTGATACGTTCGCTTCGGGCAACGTCCTCGAGGCTAAGCTCGACAAGGGCCGCGGCTCGGTTGCCACCGTGCTCGTGACCCGCGGCACCCTGCGCGTGGGCGACACGCTGGTCGCCGGCCTCACCTACGGCCGCGTCCGTGCCATGCTCGACCCCAAGGGCAACGCCGTCACCGAGGCCGGTCCCTCCGACGCCGTCGAGATCTTGGGCCTGCAGTCCGTCCCCAACGCCGGCGACGAGTTCCGCGTATTCGAGGACGAGCGCGAGGCACGTGCGCTGGCCGACGAGCGTTCGCTCAAGGCCCGTATCGAGGAGCAGAGCCGCGTGAAGCACGTGACGCTCGAGAACCTCTTCGAGACCATCGCCGACGCCGAGGTCAAGGAGCTCAACCTGATCATCAAGGCCGACGTCCAGGGTTCCATCGAGGCCCTTCAGGACTCCCTCGACAAGATGGATCAGTCCGAGGTGCGCATCAACACGATTCACTCCGCGGTCGGTGCCATCAACGAGACCGACGTCGTCCTGGCCGACGCCTCCAACGCCATCATCATCGGCTTTGGCGTCCGTCCCGACGGCAAGGCCCGCTCCGCCGCCGAGCGCGAGGGCGTCGAGATCCGTTGCTACGACGTCATCTACAAGTGCCTCGAGGACCTCGACGCTGCCCGCATCGGTATGCTCAAGCCCACCGAGGTCGAGGTCTCCACGGGTACTGCGACCGTCCTGGATACCTTCAAGGTGCCCAAGGTCGGTATCGCCGCCGGTGTCCGCGTCGAAGAGGGCGAGATCGCCGCAACCGATTCTGTGCGCCTGGTGCGCGACGGCATCGTGGTCTTCAACGGTAAAATCGCCTCGATGCGCCACTACAAGGACGAGGCCAGGAGCCTCAAGAGCGGCTCCGAGGGCGGTATTGGCCTGGAGAACTTCCAGGACATCAAGCCTGGCGACACCATTGAGGGCTACCGCATCGACCAGGTTGCCCGTACCGAGTAGGGGGTAGCGCTATGAAGCAAACGCAGGCAACCCGCCGTCTGGGCGAGCAGCTTCGCGAGAAGCTCGGTTATATCCTGCTCTTTGAGGTTTCCGATCCGCGTCTCGACCTGGTCACCCTGACCGCGGTCGAGGTCGCGGTGGACCGTTCGTTCGCGCGCGTGTACGTGTCGTGCGACGCGAGCCGCTACGACGAGGTCATGGAGGCGCTTGCCAGCGCCAAGGGCCGCATCCGTAGCCTGTTGGCCCGCTCGCTCGATTGGCGCGTCACGCCCGAGCTCGATTTTCGCATCGATCGCTCGACCGATGAGGCCGAGCGCATCACGCGTGCGCTGGAAAACGTTCCCGCCACGCTTGCGATCGAAAAGGATGAGGACGGCTATCCAATAGCGGATGCCGCCCAGGAGGCAGCTTTAGATGAGTAATTCCGCCGACCTCGCATCGTGCGAGTCTGCAGATATTCAGCGACGCATCCTCGAGCTCATCGAGGGTGCGTCCTCCATTGCGATTTCGGGACATACGTCTCCCGATGGTGACGCCCTGGGCTCCGTGCTGGGTCTGGGCTTATCGCTTATGAAGTTTTTCCCCAACAAGGACATTGCCCTGCTGCTGGCAGACGATGATCCGGTTCCGCGCATCTACCGCTTTATGGAGGGCGCCGACCGTCTGGTGCCGGCATCTGCGTATACCGGCAATCCGGATCTGTTCATCTCGGTGGACGTGCCGGTCGTCGAGCGTCTGAACAACTCCGCCGAGGTGCTCCGCCGCTCGTCGCATGTGGTGTGCTTCGATCACCATCCGGCGCGCGAGGAATTTGCCGAGCTGAGCCTGAGGTGCGTCGGCGCCGCGGCCTGCGCCATGATCATCGACCGCTTTTTGGACAATTGCGGCATTGTGGCTCGCAACGGTGTCGCGACCTGCCTGCTGTGCGGCCTGGTGACCGATACCGGTCGTTTTCAGTACCAAAACGCCGATGCTGCTGCGTTCCATGCCGCCTCGCGCCTGGTCGCGCACGGTGCCGATCCGGCGCGCGTCGCGCTCGAGGTCTACCAGAGCATGCGCGTAGAGTTCTTGCATCTCAAGTCCATCGTTATGGGTCGTATCAAGACCGTGGCGCACGGTCGCGTGGCATATAGTTATGCGTACCAGAGCGACCTCGAGGCCTGCGGCGTCACTTCGGATGAGTGCGACGGTCTGGTCGATGTGGTGCGTTCGGTGATGGGCGTTGAGGTCTGCCTGTTCCTAAAGGGCATCGAGGGCGATACCAAGGTGCGCGGCAACCTGCGCTCCAAGGGTGACCTCGATGTGTCCGAGATTGCTGCCAACTTTGGCGGTGGCGGGCATCATGCCGCCGCCGGCTTTTCCAACAACGGAACGATTCGCGAGACGCTCGCCGTGGCACTTCCCATGCTGGCCGAGCTGGTGGGGGAGGATCCCGCTTCGGTGACCGTCGAGCTCTAACTTTT
>CAUEUQ010000091.1:0-6942 GCA_959021215.1 uncultured Collinsella sp.
ATTGAAAGGAACCCCTCCATGTTGAAGAAAACCCTCGCCTTCGCCCTGTCGGCGGCGCTTTTCGCGTTCTCGCTCGCCGGCTGCGGCGGAAATTCAATCGACAGCGCAAAGGCAAGCGATGCCGATTCCCAGGAAAAGACCGAACAGGCGGCCGATGCGCCCGAGGGCGCAAGCGCTGCCCCCATCACCGCCGACAAGGTGGCCGACGGCACCTATCCGATCACCGTAGATTCCAGCTCGAACATGTTCAGGATTGTGGACGCCCAGCTCATCGTGGAAAACGGCTCCATGCACTGCGTGATGACACTTTCCGGCACGGGCTACGGCAAGCTCTTCATGGGCACGGGTGACGAGGCTGCCGCCGCGAGCGAGGCCGACTTCATCCCCTATGTGGAAAACGCGGAAGGCAAGTACACCTACGACGTGCCCGTTGAAGCGCTCGACGAGGACACCGCCTGCGCCGCGTGGAGTATTAGAAAAGAGCAGTGGTACGACCGCACGCTCGTGTTCGAATCCGCCGGCGTCGATCTGCGCGCCGACGCACTGAAGTAACGCCATGCGGTCGATTCTTCCCAAGGGGGAAAACAGGAAGCGCCACAGCATCGCGGCGCGCGCGATCGCCTGCGTTCTCGTCGCCCTGCTCGCGCTTCCCTTCGCGGGGTGCAGTGCGAGCCCGAACGCGACCGGTGCCACGACGGGCTCTCAGGAATACACTGTGAGCGTCTCGCTTTCCGGCGGGTCAGGGCGCGCAAGCATCGCCTCACCCACCACAATTGTGAAGGATGGCGACACCTACACCGCGACCATCACCTGGTCGAGTTCGAACTACGACAAGATGACCGTCGACGGCGTGGACTACGCGCCCATAAACGACGGCGGCAACTCCACGTTCGAGATACCCGTCACGCTCGACGAGGACATCGCCGTGTCGGCCGAGACCGTCGCCATGTCGACGCCGCACACCATCGACTACACGCTCCACTTCGACTCATCCACCATGAAGGAGAAATCGGGCGACGATGCAAGCGGCGACTCCCCCGCGGGAACGGCTTCAAGCGCCGCGGCCGACTTCCACAACCCAGATTTGGGCTGCGGCTGGGAGCCGACGGGGACGCTTCAGCTTGAATACGCCAAGCACTTCACTGTCGACGAGTTCGAAGGCGGCCTGCGGCTTATCTGCGTTTCGAACGGGGAGCGCTTCCTCGTGGTACCGCAAGATGCGAAGGTACCTGATGGGTTGAGCTCCGACATCGCGGTCATAAGGCGCCCCGCCGACAAGGTGTACCTCGTGTCGTCGGCGACGATGTGCCTGGTCGACGCGCTCGATGCGAACGACAATATCATCATGTCGGGCACGAAGGCCGACGATTGCTCGGTCGCGGGCTTCAAAAGCGCACTCGAAAGTGGGGCGATCGCCTACGGCGGCAAGTACAGCGCGCCCGACTACGAGCGAATATCGGCCTCGGGCTGCACGCTCGCCATCGAGAACACCATGATCAACCACACGCCCGATGTGAAGGAAAAGCTGCAGAAGCTCGGGCTCGTCGTGCTCACCGAACAGTCGTCGAGCGAGCCCGAAGCACTCGGGCGCGTCGAGTGGATTAAGCTTTTCGGCGTCCTGTTCGATAAGGAGGACGAGGCCGCACACCTGTTCAACGAGCAGAAGGCCCGCGTCGAGCAAACGTCGGGGCTCGCGTCGTCAGGTAAAACCGTGGCGTATTTCTACATTAACTCGAACGGGGCCGCCGTCACGCGGCGGGCGGGCGACTACGTGGCGCAGATGATCGAGCTTGCAGGCGGCAGCTACGCGCTCGATGACGCGCAGACGGCGTCGACGTCAGGTTCGTCAGTAACGCTCGAAATGGAGCGCTTCTACGCGACGGCGAAGGATGCCGACATCATCGTCTACAACGGCGCCATCGACAAATCGGTTGCCACCTTGAACGACTTTGTAGGCAAAAACGCGCTATTGTCGCAGTTCAAAGCCGTGAAGAATGGCAACGTCTGGGTCACAAGCGCCGACATGTACCAGCAGATGACTTCTACCGCCGACATTATCGACGAGCTGCACGGGGCGTTCACCGGCGATGACGCGAGCGACTTCCATTATCTGAGGAAGCTTGGCTAGCGTCATGAGAAGCCGGCTTTCCATGACATACGACGAATCGGGGCGCGCCGCGCGGTGTCGCGTCGTGACGGCGCTGCTCGCTGTTGCCCTCATCGTGCTCGTCGGGGCCAACCTGTGCATCGGGAGCGTGCTCGTGCCCGCAGACCACATCCCCGGCATCCTTTCGGGCGGCGCGGCCAATTCCATGGAAAGCCAAGTCATCTGGGAGATTCGCCTGCCGCGTGTGCTTTCAGCCGTGCTTCTCGGCGGGGCGCTTTCCCTCTCCGGGTTCCTGCTGCAGACGTTTTTCAACAACCCCATCGCCGACCCGTTCATCTTGGGCGTCTCCTCGGGCGCAAAGTTCGTCGTCGCGCTTACGATGATCGTACTTCTGGGCGCGAACCAGGCCATGTCCTCGCCGGCCATGGTGGTCGCAGCGTTTCTGGGCTCGCTTATCACCATCGGCTTCGTGCTCCTCATTGCACGGCGCATAAGTTCCATGGCCATGCTCATCGTGGCGGGCGTCATGGTGGGATACATCTGCTCGGCGGCGACGAACTTCCTCATCGCCTTCGCCGACGACCAGTCCATCGTGAACCTGCACAACTGGTCTTTGGGTAGCTTCTCGGGTTCGAGCTGGGACGACGTCGCGGTCATCGCGGTCGTGGTGATCACCGTGAGCGCATGCGTATTCGCGATATCGAAGCCCCTTTCCGCCTTCCAGCTGGGAGAAGCCTACGCAAAAAGCGTCGGCGTGAACGTCGCACGCTTCCGCGTGGTGCTCGTCCTTCTAGCGAGCATGCTCTCCGCCTGCGTGACCGCGTTCGCTGGTCCGGTGTCGTTCGTAGGCATCGCGGTTCCGCATCTCGTTAAGTCGGCGCTGAAGTCGTCGAAGCCCATCCGCGTGATTCCTGCGTGCTTCTTGGGAGGCGCCATCTTCTGCGCGGGCTGTGATTTGATCGCGCGCACGCTGTTCTCCCCCGTCGAGCTTTCCATCAGCGCCGTCACCGCCATCTTCGGCGCGCCGGTGGTTATAGCGCTCATGTTGAAGAAGCGGGTGAGGTAGATGGGGGAATTCGTGCCGCGGCCCAAAACGCTCGGAGGGAACATTCCATGCTTGGCCAGTCCTGAGCTCGCACGAAAGCGCCAGAAGGCACTTTCGGCTCGTGCAGAACTGCGCGCGGAACGCCTCCTTCGAGCGGAGTCGAACCTCGAAACCCCGGTCGAAACGCAGGCTGACGGAGCGCCGCTTTTCCGCATAAGCGACCTGTCGGCGGGCTACGACAAGAAGGTCGTAGTCGAAGGCGTCGATCTGGAGGTTCGCGCGGGCGACGTCGTGGCGCTCATCGGGCCGAACGGCTCGGGCAAGTCGACCATCTTGAAAACCATCACACGCCATCTGGCACCGCTTGCCGGCGCGGTCGAGCTCGACGGGCGGGAGATTTCCCGATGGAAGACGGCGGAGTTCGCAAGGAACCTTGCCGTTATGCTGACAGATCGCCCCCGGACCGAACTCCTCACCTGCCGCGATATCGTAGAGGCGGGAAGGCATCCCTACACCGGGCGAATGGGAACACTCTCGCCTGACGACCATAGTCGGGTCGACGAGGCCATGAAAACCGCACATGTGGAAAAGCTCGCCGAGCGCGACTTCATGCAGATAAGCGACGGGCAACGCCAGCGCGTCATGCTCGCACGCGCCATCGCGCAGGATCCGCGTGTGCTCGTGCTCGACGAGCCCACATCGTATCTCGATATCCGCTACCAGATCGACCTGCTGCGAATACTTCGCCACCTTGCGAAATCGCAGAATGTGGCTGTCATCATGTCCATCCACGAACTCGAGCTCGCGCAGAAAAGCGCCGACAAGGTGATTTGCGTGAAGGACGGCCGGGTCTTCCGCGCCGGCGCACCCGAGGACATATTCACGCGCGAGACGATCGGCGAGCTCTACGGCCTTCAACATGGCACCTTCAACGAGCGCTTCGGCAGCGTGGAAATTGGGCGCCCACACGGCGATGCGCACACGTTCGTCATCGCCGGCGCAGGTACGGGGTCAGCTGTGTTTCGCCAGCTCATCCGGCAGGGCAAGGCGTTCTACGCGGGCATTCTGCACGAAGGGGACATCGACTGCGAGCTCGCGCGCGACCTGGCGACGGAATGCGTGGCCGAGCGCGCCTTCGAGCCGATCGGGGATAAAACCATAGCCCGCGCCAAAGAGCTCCTCGTCCACTGCGCGCGCCTTATCGTGTGCCCCGCCGCCTTCGGCACCATAAACGCCCGCAACGCAGAGCTCGTCGAGTTTGCACGCTCGCATGGTATCGAGGTCATGCGAGCGTGCGAAGGCGCATCGGAGGATTCCAAAATTGGAGTGGGAAGGATAAACTGGACTTTCTTTTAAGGATCCTCAGGCTACAGCTCCTACGCCGGCAAGGTCTCCAAGGCGCCGGAGAACCTCAGGAACAGGAATTTCCACGCCGACGAGCCCAACTAGGCCTAATCCAAGCGAGATTCCAGACTCGACAGGCCATTGAGAGTTAGGTCGTTGGCGACCTCCGAGACGCGCTCGATAGGAACCGAGCCGTCAGACAGCGCCCACGTGCGATAGATACCGATAATACCCGACAGCAAAAACGCCAGATAGTAGTCGAACATCTCGTCCTTGAGACCTTGGGGCAGCAGATCGCGCTCGGCAATCTCGTGCTCGAGCGGCGCACGAAGACGAGCCATAAAATCATCGAGCGGAATGTTCTCAATCAGCTGACGATTGAGCACCAAGTTGTTGCACAGTGCCTCGTTAACGGTTTTAAAGAAGGTCGCCGCCGCGCCAAGAGCGCGCTCGTTGGTGTCACCGTCCATAGAAGCAAGCGTTTTCTCGACCGAGTCGACAATCATCTCCACCACATCGACAGCAATGGCATCGAGCAGGCCGTCAACCGTACCAAAGTGAACGTAAAAGGTCTTGCGGTCGACATTGGCCTCGCGCGCGATGGCACTCACCGTAATGTCTGCCAGCGGCTTTTCCATGAGCAGGCGCTCGAAAGCCGAAAGGATGGCATTACGGCTGCGAACGATGCGGCGGTCAAGACGCGGTTTGCTGGTTGCCATGGGCGTGTCCCTTCGATATGCGAGCATTCATCAACAGATGAGAGATAATCTACGTAAGAGGATTATCCCCCATACAGCACAAATATGCCTCGCATCATGAAGAACGCACGACTGCCCTACTGCGACTTAGGGTGCTTCTTCTTATTGAGTGCCGACGGAGATACGCGAATACCGTCTCCTGTCTGACGCACATAGGCCTTATGAGCCGGCTTTGCGGTCCCAGAAGCCTTCTGAGCGTGCTTCTTGGGATCAACGGTAACAGCATTCGTGGGATGCGGCTTAGTGGGCGCAGAGGGCGTCTGAGGCGTGCGGCCGAGCTTGCGCATCACGCGATCCCAGCGCGCATGGATGCTCTCGTTGTGGGCGCTCTTAAGTCCCAGCAGGGGCGCAGCCAAAATGGTCGGCGCAATAAACGTAATGAGACGCCACAGCAGATAGCCGGCGGTCGAAGCCGAACCGAAGAAATGACCCAAGAACAATGCAAAGCCGCCCTCAGCGCCACCAGTTCCACCGGGCAAGGGAACCGCAGAGCTTAACAGCTGGACAAAGGCGCTCGCGGCCATGACCGAGAAAAAGTCGACCTCGTGGTGGCCAAAGGCAAGCATCAGGAAATACGGAACCAGATAGAAAAACGCGAGCTGCAGCATGGTGATAAACACGGTGAGCAGCATGGAAGAAAAATGTCCGGCCGAAAGCTTGAACTTCTCGGAGAAGGAGTAGATCTCGCCATCGACAAACGTGCGCCAACTCTCGATCTTAGTGGCCGAGACACCAATGCGCTCAAGCCAATTGATGATGCAATGGGCGACGCGCGTGACGGTCTTAGGCATGAGCGCGACGGCGAAGATGCCAAGCAAGATGCAGCAGTGTCCACCAAAGCTAAAGACGCACAGCAGCGTCATGTCGCCGTAGCGTTCGGCAAAAAACGGCATACGGGCGAGCAGCAGGATAGCGCCCCAGGCGACCAGGCCAAACTGGTACACGATAAAACGCGTGAATTGCGTGGCGCCGGCCTCGCCCATGTTTTGGCCGGCCTTGGTCAGGCGATAGATCTGAGCCGGGGTGGAGCCCATCATCATGGGCGTCAGGTTGCCAAAGAAGATGCCACTCGCCTCGACCGAGATCAGGTCGCGGATGCCGACGGGCGAATTGGGATCGAGCCAGACGGCGATCGCATAGGCCACAATGCCAAAGAACAGGTACATGAACATGCAAAGACACGCGACAACGAGCCATGACGCCTGGACGCTCGACATAGCGGCCCAAAACTGCCCCATCTGCCCGGTTACCACCAGATAGACGATATAACCTACCAGCACGACGCCGATAAAGATGGCGCCGCGGCGTGCGCTCTTATTGTCATCGCCGCCCGAGGCCTCAACCTCGACCTGGGGCTTAGACGTATGCTGAGAGGACTCCGTCATGAGACTCCTTCTAACAGTCAAAATATCTTGGATATTGTACCCGTAAGGGCCATAGGCAGAACGCAAAGCTCTGGTTCAAACGGGAATTGCAGACGGTTGTTTGAAAATAAAAAACCCGGCCTTCCATAGGAAGTCCGGGTATCAGATGCGTGGTAGCCCGTACCAGATTCGAACTGGTGATCTCCGCCTTGAGAGGGCGGCGTCCTAAACCGCTAGACGAACGGGCCATAAGCCTCAGCAGAAAAGAAGTGGTAGCCCGTACCAGATTCGAACTGGTGATCTCCGCCTTGAGAGGGCGGCGTC
>CAUEUQ010000092.1:0-6936 GCA_959021215.1 uncultured Collinsella sp.
TATCGTTGGGGCCAGGCCCGATTTTGCCTCTTGACAATGTCCTGCTCATATTAAAGGGGACAGGCGCCTTTGTGGTGGTTTTCGCCACGGCAGAACCGCTAGAGCCCGGCAGGCCAGCGACAGGCGGCCAAGTCGACGTGCATGTCGTCCTTAAACGCCACACCTTCCCCTAGCAAAAGCTCACGTTGAGCATCGGGACCGCCAAAAGCGAAGCCCTCGCATATGTGCCCGTCGGCAAACACCACGCGGTGACAGGGAATCTCGCCGAGGCGCGGATTACTATGCAGGGCATACCCCACGTACCGCGCACTTCGTGGACGACCGGCAAGCAGCGCCACCTGGCCATACGTGGCGACCATCCCCTCGGGGATCTGCTCGACCACCTCGTACACCCGTTCAAAAAAGCCCTCAGACGCCATTGCTCGCTCCCTTCCACCCGGAAAAGCATAAACCACCACAAAGGTGCCTGTCCCCTTTGTGGTGGTTTATGGCAGGTCGGTTAGTTGGCGGGCCGGAAGAAGGCTACGGCGACGGCGCCGGGGCCTACGTGGGTGCCGATGGTGGCGCCGATGGTGTGAACGGGCAACTCGCCCTCGGTGTGGCCAGCCCACAGTGCCGCGCTGTCCTCGACATACTTCTTGAGCACCGCATCCGAAAGGCCCGTATAGCCCAGCGCCAGCGGCATGGAAAAGTCGATGCCGCCTGACTTTTCGACCTTTTGGTTGAGCAGGTTGCGGCCGTTCTTGGAACCGCGCGCCTTGCCCAACTGCACGATAAGGCCGTCCTCGACAGCCACCACGGGCTTCACGTTGAGCAGCGTGCCCACGGCGCCGGCCGCAGCAGATAGACGACCGCCGCGAACCAGGTACTCCAGCGTCTCGAGCAGGCCGATGACGACCACGCGGTCACGGACGGCCTCGACGGCCGCCGCGATTTGGGCCGCACTACGGCCCTCGTCCACCAGGCGCAGGGCATACTCGACCAGGACACGCTCACCCAGAGTGACGTTGTTGCTATCCACCACGTACACGTCGCCGCCCGGCGCCTCGGCAAGTGCGGTACGGGCACTCTGATTGGTGCCCGAAAGCTTAGCGCCCACGGTAATAATCACAGCCTCATCGCCGGCATCACGCGCCTCGGCAATAGCCTGCGAAAACGCGTACGGGTTGACCTGGCCGGTCTTGGGCAGCTCATCGCGCTCCACGAGCATCTCGTAAAAGCGCTGGTGATCGATGTCGACGCCATCCATGTACACATCGGTGCCAAAGGTGACGGACAGCGGCAGAACACGCAGAGCGGGGTGCTCAGCCGGCGACATATCGCTCGCGGAATCGGTAATAATACGAATGGACATAGCGAATCCTTTCTTTCGCGGACCTCTCGCGGGGAATTTTGACAGCAATGCCCCGGCACGGCATACGCACTCAAACGGGACTATGCAGTTGTTAATTGGAAGCAAATGCCTTGGCGGCCTTAGATCTCGCGCAGGGTGTTGAGAATCGTGCGCAGCGACGCATACATCTGCTCGCGCTGCTCCACACCCATAGCCTTACCGGTGGTATCGAGCACCTCGCGAATGATGCGGTCCGCCTCGCTCATGCTCTCGCCGCCCAGAGCGGTCAGGCGCACCGGAGCACGATACTTAACGGCGGCATCGCCCGAATCATCGACCTCGACGTAGCCACCCTCCTCCAGATGCGCCAGCGTACGCGAGACGGCGGCGCGGGTCACGCCTGCCATGCGGGCGAGGTCGGCGCCGGTCAGGCCGTCCTTGCTGCGCTCAAGATAGTACAGGCACATGACGTCGGAGCCCTTAAGGCCGAGCCTTGCGCCTTCGGACGTCTTGATGCGCTGAATCTCCTTGTAGAGCCCGCTGATCAGTCCGACAAAATCCTCAAAACGTGTCTCGTCGTTCTGCTGCATGGGAGACGACCGCCTTTCGCTTGCATGATGCTAACGGGTTAACATCTTAACCGTACCCAGCGGACGCCAGCCCTGCGTGCCTCATTTGTTGACCCATCAACATAAAAACCACCACAAAGGACAGGCGCCTTTGTGGTGGTTTTGGGCATCAATAGGTTCTAGGCGCCGCTACAGCTCCACACAGGGATTGTCGCGGGTCACAAGCGTCTTAACGACAACCGTCGCTCCCAGATAGCGCTCAAGCAGCTCGGCCAAGCGATCGATGGCAGCCTGGCAGTCCCCCATTCGCTCGGGCTCTACGCACTCAATCGCCAGGAATGCGTCGGCCGAATCGTCGGATAGAGCCGTTCGAACGCCATCGCGCCAGTTCCAGCAGCGGCACACGGCGCCCGCATCGTCAATGTAGGCGAGCTCGCCGGGCAGCGTCGGGTCATCCGCTTCCTCGCCAAGTGGCAAGAACGCATCGCCACCGTCGGTCACCTTCAAGCGAAGATCTCCCTCAATCGCATGCAGGTCCTCGCCGCCAACGGGCAGCGCGTAGGACAGCGACACCGTGTTATAGATGTCCACCGCCGGCGTGATGTGGCCCACCGGCTTCCCTTTGAGCACGCGTTTGAGCAGGTTCTCAACTGAGCAACGCGCGCCCTTCTTGGTCTTGAACAGCCGGTACGCGTCACGCCAAGCCTTAACCGGCGCATTCTCGCTGATGGTATCACTCGTCAGGTGGCGTTCCGCATCGATGTTGGCGCGATCGAGCAGCGCCGCAATCGCGTCCACGTCCTCTTGAGGAATCTGAGCCGCGGGCTTCATGCCCTTCACAACCACAACGCCGACCGCTGCCCGCGGAAACAGCTCCCAGAATGAATCCTCGGCAATAAAGCTCTTCATACGCTCTCCCTTCATTGTGCGCGCCCGAGCGAGGGCACCTAAAAAGCGCCCTTACGACGGCCACCTTCAAAGTCCTACGGTGCCGCCACAAGAGCGCTTACGCTGCCCCCATCCGGAGAAGGGGGCGATATGTCAGGCGTATTGTAACCTGAGTCATCCGCGCGAGCAAAACCACCACAAAGGTGCCTGTCCCCTTTGTGGTGGTTTTGGGTCTGAGGCGACGCTAGTGGCGGAGCCCCAGCAAGCCGCGGCCGCGATGGCGGGCGTCGGCGGACACCTGGGCGTGCGGACCGGCAGCCTTGACGGACTCGGGCAGGTGCGAGTACTTCTTCTCGAAGTTCTCCTCGAACATCACCGCCAGGTTGTGCGCCGCCTCGTCGTAGCGCGCGGTGCTCTGCCAGTACTGGCGCGGCACCAGGATGCCATCGGGCACACCGTGGCACGTAGTGGGAATGTCGACATTAAAGATATCGTCGTGCACAAACTCGCTGTCCTCGATGGTGCCGTCGAGGGCGCGAGCGACCAGTGAGCGCGTGTAGGCCAGCTCGATGCGATGACCCACGCCGTAGCCGCCGCCAATCCAGCCGGTGTTGACCAGATAGACGCGCGTGCGGCCGTCGGCGATACGCTCACCGAGCATCTTGGCGTAGACCATAGGATCGAGCGGCATAAACGGCTCACCAAACAGCGAGGAGAACGTGGGCGTGGGCTCGGTGACGCCGACCTCGGTGCCAGGGATCTTGGCGGTGAAGCCCGTCACAAAGTGATACATGGCGGCGTCGGCCGTCAGGCGCGAGATGGGCGGCAGCACGCCAAAGGCATCGCAGGTCAAAAACAGCACGACGCTCGGGGTGGTGCCCATGCCCTTGGTCCACGCGTTGGGAATGTGCTCCACAGGGTAGGCCACGCGCGTATTGTGCGTGATCGAGACGTCGTCGTAGTTGGGCTTGCGATTCTCGTCGAGCACCACGTTTTCGCAGATGGCGCCAAAGCGGACGGCGTTGAAGATCTCGGGCTCGTGGAACACGTCCAGGCCCTCGCACTTGGCGTAGCAGCCGCCCTCGACGTTAAAGATGCCTATGTCGGACCAACCGTGCTCGTCGTCGCCGATCAGCAGGCGCGTGGGGTTGGCCGAAAGCGTGGTCTTGCCGGTGCCCGACAGGCCAAAGAAAATCGCGGTCTCGCGCGTGACGGGATCCATGCTGGCCGAGCAATGCATGGGCAGTACGTCATCCTCGACGGGCAGCAGGTAATTCATGACGCTGAAGATGGACTTTTTGATCTCACCGGAGTAGCCGGTGCCCGCGACCAGAATCACGCGCTCCTGGAAGTTGATGACCACCGCGGCGCTGGAGTTGAGGCCCTTGATGGCGGGGTCACACTGGTAACCTGGCGCGGCAAGGACGCAGAAGTCCGGCTCGCCGGTGCGCGCGATTTCGCGGGCAAGCGGGCGGGCGAGCATCTGCTTAATAAAGAGCGCCTGGCTGGCACGCTCGCAGGCGACAAGCAGGCGGCGCGTATGGTTGCGGTCGGCGCCGGCCATGCCGCGGGTGACGAACACATCGCGCTCGTTGAGATAGTCGACGATGCCGGCTTTGATGACCTCGTAGCTTTCGACGGACAGCGGGCGGTTGACGGCGCCCCAGGCAATCTTGTCGTGGACATCGGGGGTGTCAACGATAAAGCGGTCGTTGGGCGAACGACCAGTGCGCTCCCCCGTCTC
Organism: uncultured Collinsella sp.; assembly: GCA_959021215.1. Taxonomy (GTDB): domain Bacteria; phylum Actinomycetota; class Coriobacteriia; order Coriobacteriales; family Coriobacteriaceae; genus Collinsella. The sequence goes on from CAUEUQ010000092.1 coordinate 4,535, forward strand.
GATCACGAGCGCGCCATTAGAAGCCATACGGCCCTCTTTGCGACGAATAGCGTGCTCGACAAGCTCTGCCGCCGGCAGGTCCACCAGCAGACGGGGTTGATTCTCGGCGGGATCTTCAACGAGCGTAATACCAAAGTTGGACAGAACTTCTGCAGGGGTAACACCAGGCATGGGGCCTCCTTTAAAAACGCGACACGTTGACGCGACGCGCACTTTACTCACGTAAAGCCCGTTGTACCCGATATGCAAAAACGTTTTTGCGGCAAGGGCGGCAAGCCCGCCCAACGGTCAAAAATCGCAGGCAAGCGGCCTAGTCATTGGGGACGCTTTTAAACGACTAGTCATTGGGGACACTCTTGAACAGACAACATTCAAGGAGTGTCCCCAGATGCCGGCACTTAGGGACGTTCCCAAAGTGCCGGCACATAAGGAACGTCCCTAAGTGCCGACTACTGAATGGCGCCGCCGAAATTATTGAACAACCTGTTCAAAAACACGAATGGATACCACCGCGACTATACTAGAGCGCAGCAATAGAAAGGACCCCGCTTTGAGCATCACGCCCCTCGATAGCATTCGCCGCGCCATCGCCCGCCGCAATGGCGTCGCCGACCCCGCCGTAGCGGGCAGCGGCACCGCAAGGGCCCAGGGCGGACGCATCGAGAACGGCCTGTTCCCCGCCTCGCACACCGCCGAGGAGCTCGCACGCATCCAGGAGCTGAGTCAGCGCAACGCCGGCGGGCCCGATAGCAGCCAAGCCATACGTCGCCGGCGCGAACGCGATCGGGAGCCCGGCCCCGTCCGCCGCATGGTCAACGCCTGGTGGAACCGTCTGCTCGGCGCCGTCTACGGCGGCGGGTTCTCCACGCAAGAGGCTGAATACGAAGAGCACGCCACCAGCCGCGACTATCTTTGGAACACCCTCGGCACCGCCGTGTGGGGTCTGGCGTTTCCGTTGCTCACCATCGTGTCTACGCAGCTCGTGGGCGCCGAAGAAGCCGGCAAGTTCTCCATCGCCTTTGTCACCGGCACGCTCATCATGATCGCGTGCAACTACGGCGTGCGCAATTTCCAGGTCTCGGACATCGACGAAAAGACGTCCTTCGCCTCCTACCAGCTCAATCGTTGGATCTGCGGAGCGCTCGCCCTAGGCTGCGGCCTCATGTATAGCAGCGCCCGCGGCTATGACGCGCAGATGGCGACGATCGGCCTGGGCGTCTACCTGTATAAGGTGATCGACGGCATCGCCGACGTGTACGAGGGCCGCCTGCAGCAGGCCGACAAGCTCTATTTGGCCGGCATGAGCCAAACGCTGCGTTCCGCCGGCGTCATCGCGGTCTTTAGCGTGGCACTGTTCCTCACGCGCAGCATGCCCATCGCGGCCATGGCCATGGGCATCGCCGCGATTGCCTCGCTCGTGCTGGTCACCGCCCCGCTCGCCCTGCTTGAGACCGAAAAATCACGCCGCATGAGCCTGCGCGAGGCTGGCCACCTGTTTATCCAGTGCGCCCCGCTCTTTGGCGCACTGTTCCTGTTTAACCTTATCGAGAGCATGCCCAAGTTCGTGATGGAAGGCGCGCTGGCCTACAAGTATCAGCTGTACTTTAATGCCCTGTTCTTTCCGGCGCAGGGAATTTTGTTGAGCATTGGATTTATCTATAAACCGCAGCTCCTGCGTCTGTCGAGCATTTGGGCGAATCCGCGCAAGCGTCGCCGCTTTGACCTGATTATTGTTGCCGTTATGGCGCTGATCGTGGTCATCACCGGCGTGTGCGCCGCATTTATGGCAGGTCCCGGTATTCCCCTCATGAGCTTTATGTACGGTCTCAGCTTTGAACGCTACCGTACGCTGGCGCTGCTGATGGTCGTCGCCGGCGGCGTCACCGCGGCCATCGACTTTATCTACGCCATCATCACGGTGCTGCGCCACGCTGGAGATGTCACCAAGATCTACCTGATCTGCTTTGCCGTGAGCGTGGTGCTCCCGGTGATTCTGATCAATCTGCTCGGCCTGATGGGCGCCGTCGTGAGCTACCTAGCCATCATGGCCCTACTGCTGGTACTGTTGATTATCGAGTACGCCCACATCCGCCAACGCATAGAGAGGGACCGGAATCCGTACGGCGCCTAATTGCGGCGATGGGAGAAGCTAATTTGCGGTGGAATCACCCCGGCTGGAGTCTCGTTGCGGACACGCAAAACTAAGTGAGTAGACTTTTACCGAATCCCGGACCACACCGACAAAGCACAAGTCCGTGACCAGCGGTTTTATTGAGGCAAATATGTTGGGTGCTCGGCATTTCCAAAAAAGTCTACTCACTTAGCCAGCGGGCAGCCAAATGATTATTTAAGGCTCTGTTAGACCAGGATTGACATACATGTGTCCCCACGGTGCCATATCG
>CAUEUQ010000093.1:0-6919 GCA_959021215.1 uncultured Collinsella sp.
CAGCGTTGATGTCGTTCATGGAGTTCTCGACCTCGGTCGGCAGTGCGATTTTGGTGATGAGCGTCGACACGAGGGTGAAGCCGTAGGCGGCCATCTGCTCGGAAACGGTAGCGTTGACATCCTTGGCGATGTCATCCTTCTTGGCAAAGACCTCATCGAGTGTGTAGACGGGAATCGAAGAGCGCAGGGCGTCGGTGATGAAGTCACGCATCTGGTCGACGGGCTCCTGCAGCATGTAGTAGCTCTTGTAGATGCCCGAATCCGCCGGGCCAGCACCCATGTCATAGCTCACGTGATATTGAGCCGAGACCTCGAGGCCGATGGTCACGTTGTCCTGGGTCTTAACGTCGATGCCAAAACCGTTTTTCATGGTGCGCAGACTCACCGTGGCGGCTTTGCGGTCGATCACGGGTACCTTCATGTGGAAGCCCGCGTTGACGATGCGGTTAAACTTGCCCAGGCGCTCGATGATCACGGCATGCTGCTGCTCAACGACATAGCAGGCGCTGGGAAGCAGCAGCAACAGGATAATGATGGGAATCAAAAGGCTGGTAAGGGCGGCGATGATACCGGAAAACAGCATGGTCTCTCCTCTGATAGGCACACGTTGGCACTAGGATACCCGCACGAAGCAGCAACGTGACATCAACAAGAGGCCCATATCAAAAAAGCCCCCATCGCTGGGAGCTCTTTCATTTAATGGTGCGGGCGAAAGGACGTCCGCGTATCCGCTTCGCGGATCCGCACCGGCTTCGGCCGCCTGCCGGCGTCCTCGCCAGCTCGCTAAAAACGCTCCGCGTTTTCTTTACGCTCGCTCCTTCGCAGGTTCAAGTCCCTGTGATGGGCCCATAACAAAAAAAGCTCCCATTGCTGGGAGCTCTTTCATTTAATGGTGCGGGCGAAAGGACTTGAACCTTCATGGGGTTGCCCCCATACGGACCTGAACCGTACGCGTCTGCCAATTCCGCCACGCCCGCGTGCAGGAATTAGAATAACGGAGCGCCACCACGAACGCAAGAACTATTTTTGAAAAAGTTTGCAGGCATTTTCCCAAGCGGCTTGCGCGATTGTTTCGGCGTCCTCACCAGTGCGATCGACACGGTCGTTAACCAGCGCGTTTGCCGTAATGGAGATCATTGCGGGCTCGCATTCAAGACCGCGGATGGGCTCCGGAGCCATATACGGGCAATCCGTCTCGAACAAAATACGATCGAGTGGGGTTGCCGCAAATGCCTCGCGCACGTCGTCGTTGCGCTTAAACGTGGCCGCACCACCATAGGCGATATAGCAGCCCAGCTCCACAAAGCGCTCCATCGTGGCGCGGTCCTCGCCAAAACAGTGCAGCACACAACCAGCCTGGGGCACACCCACCTCGCGCAGTACGTTGTACGCATCAACGTGCGAGGTGCGCTCCCCGTCCGAATCCTCGTGCCGCAGGTGCAGCTCCACCGGCACATTGCGGCGCACGGCAACTTCGAGCTGACGTGCCATGCAGTCAATCTGCACGCTATGGGGCGCCGGCGCGATATCGTCGTCGTAATCCATGTGGTAGTCCAGACCGATCTCGCCGATACCGGCGCATAAGGGGTCATCGAGTGCGGCAACGACCTGCGCGTGAACGTCGTCGGTATAGTCCGGCGCGCCATACGGATGCACGCCGGCAAGATACTTGATCTGCGGGATATCCTGCATCGGCAGAATTTCGCGCACGAGCCAGTCGCTATAGTCCGTCACGCTGCGTTTGTCAGCGATGGGATCGAACATCGTCACCAACAGGTCGACGCCCGCGGCTTTGGCGCGCACGAGCGTCTCGGGTACTTCTTTGCCCCAAAACGAAAGCAGATGCGCATGCGTGTCGGCAAGCGGTGCCAAGGGCACGGGGCAGGCGACCGTCTTCTTTTTCTTGGTAAACGTCACGCGTGCGGCATTAGGCATCATGGATTAGCTCCTGGGCCAGGCGGACAAAGTCGGCAACATCAAGCGTCTCGGCGCGCGTGGTGGGTGCGATACCGCAAGCCTCAAAGGCGGCATCGAGCACGTCCTTGGCAAAACCGTTGGCGCTCATGGAATTACGGATGGTCTTGCGACGCTGAGCAAATGCGGCGTCAATCACGCGGGCCACAAATTCGCGATCGAGTCCTTCGGGCACCACGCCGTCAACACGGTCGATACGCACGACAGCCGAGTCCACGTGCGGCGCCGGCATAAAGCAACGCGGCGGCACCTCAAAGCGACCCGTCACCTGCGCATACAGGCCGAGCTTTGCCGTATAGCCGCCATAGGTCTTGTTGCCCGGCACTGCGGCAATGCGATCGGCAACCTCCTTTTGCACCATGACGACGGCACGCTTGAGTGCCGGCATCGTCTGGAAGAACTGCAGGATGATCGTCGCCGCCACGTTATAGGGCAGGTTCGCGACAAACACCGTCGGCTCACCGCCCGCGGTCTGTTCAATCTGCTCCGGGCCCACCCTGAGCGCGTCGCCCATGATAAAGCGGAAGTTGGCATAGTCGGCGGCGTGAGCATCGAGCACCGGCTCGAGCTCGGGGTCGGCCTCGATCGACGTGACGCACGCCGCCTCCTGCAGCAGCGCAAGTGTGAGCGTACCAACGCCCGGGCCAACCTCGAGCACGCGCTCATCGCCCGTGAGCTCGGCAAGCTCGCAGATACGCTCGATCACATGATTGTCGATTAGAAAGTTCTGGCCCAGGCGATGCTTGGTCGCAAGGCCAAACTCCTCCAGCAGCTCCCTGGTGGCCGTGGGGTTTGCCAAAGGCGAAGTTGTCATAGTTGCCTCCTTAGCATGATGGCGGCGTCTTGAAACAAAAGGGCATGGACCGTTGCGGCCATGCCCTTACATCTAAACAGCAAATTGCCGATATGGCGCGCAGCGGCTTAGCCCAGACGCGGGAACAGCGGCTCGCCCTTCTCGACGGGCTGACCACCGGCAAGCAGGCCCCAAGCGCAAATGCCCTTGAGGTCGTCGCTCGCGGCCTCGTCCTCGCAGGACAGGCGGCGCAGGGCCTCGGCAGAAGTCTGGGGCATGAGCGGCATCAGCAGGTGAGCGGCAATGCGGATGGCCTCGAGCAGGTTGTAGATCACAAACGCCAGCTCGTCAGCCTTGGCCTCGTCCTTGGCAAGCGTCCAGGGCTCGGAGTCCTCGATGTAGTGGTTGGCGGCATGGATGAGCTCCATGACCTCGTCCTTAGCTCCACCATAATCGAGCACGTCCATCTTGGCCATGTAGCGATCGACCAGGCCATCGGCAATCTTTGCCAACGGGTTGTCGAACGCATCGAACGATGCGGGCTTGGCGGGCGCGCAACCGTCAAAGTACTTGCCGCTCATGTTGAGCGAACGCGAGATAAGGTTGCCCCAGCTGTTGGCCAGGTCGGCGTTGTAGACCTGCTCCATGCGGTCGAAGCTGATGGCGCCGTCGGTACCGGGGACGACGTCGGTCATGAAGTAGTAGCGATAGCCCTCGACGCCCAGCATGTCGATAACGTCCTGCGGAGCGATGGCGTTGCCGCGGCTCTTGGACATCTTCTCGGCCTTGCCAGTCTCGGCATTGCGCACGGTCAGGAAGCCGTGGGCAAAGACGTGCTCGGGCAGGGCCTCGCCAATGGCCATGAGCATGGCGGGCCAAATGACGCAGTGGAAGCGGATGATGTCCTTACCCACGATGTGGAACTGCGCGGGCCAGCGATAGGCCAGCTCGGCACGCGCCTCGTCGGTGTCGACACCGTAGCCGACGGCCGTCATGTAGTTGAGCAGCGCATCGAACCACACATACGTCACGTGGCCCTCGTCAAACGGGACCTGAATGCCCCAGTCAAAGCTCGTACGGCTCACGGATAGGTCGTTAAGGCCGCCCTCGACAAAGCTGCGAACCTCGTTCATGCGGAACGCAGGCTCGACAAAGTCGGGGTGCTCGTCATAGAGCTTGAGCAGCTTGTCCTGGAAGGCGGAAAGCTTAAAGAAGTAGGACTCCTCCTGCACGCGCTCAAGCGGACGGTGGCAGTCGGGGCACAGGTGCTGGCCGACGCTGCCGTACTCCTCGTCGCCCTTCTGGACCTGCGTATCGGTGAAGTAGGTCTCGTCAGGCACGCAATACCAACCGTCGTAGCTGCCCTTATACAGGTAACCGGACTCCTTCATGCGCTCCCACAGGTACTGCACGGCATGATGCTGGCGCGGCTCGGTGGTGCGGATGAAGTCGTCGTTGGAAATCTCGAGCTTGCTCCAAAGCTCCTTGAAGTGCGGGGCCTGGCTGTCGGTCCACTCCTGCGGCGTCATGTTGTGCTTGGCTGCGGCCTCGGCGACCTTCTCGCCGTGCTCGTCCATGCCGGTCAGGAACTTGACGTTATAGCCGGCGGAGCGACGATAACGGGCCTGAACGTCGGCGATGATGGTGGAATAAGCCGTGCCCAGGTGCGGATCGGCGTTGACGTAGTAGATGGGCGTCGTGATAAAGAACGAAGGCTTGCTTTGATCCATGGGGTTTGTCCTCCAGAAAAACGTTGCATACAGGGGATGATTCTAACGCAAGGGCTGGATATCCTCCATCTATTGCATATCGAGCACCATGGCATAGACATCACGCTTGCGGCGCGAGTACTTCTGAGACAGGCGCTTGGCCACCGCAGAGGCGGGCTCCCCCTCCTCGAGCGCGGTGCGAATGTCCTCGCGCAGGGCTTCGTCGGGGTCGGCCGCCGCAGTGCCAACCGGCACGATGCCGGCCTCCTCGTCCTCACTCGGCGGCGCGATGACCAGCGCGATCTCGCCCTTTACCTCGCCACGGGCACGCAGCTTCTCGGTTAGCTGGGCGGCGGGCCCGCGCAAGACCTCCTCGTGCAGCTTGGTGAGTTCGCGGCAGACGGCAACCTCACGCTGGGGAAAGACCTCCGCCACGGCCTCAAGCGTCGCCACGATGCGATGTGGAGACTCGTAGAAGATGAGTGCGCCGGGCACCACGGCAAGGCGCTGCAAACGGCGCACACGGTCACCGTGCTTTCGGCCCAAAAAGCCCTCGAAGAAAAAATGCTCGCAGGGAATGCCGGACGAAACAAGCGCCGTGACGCAAGCAGAGGGCCCGGGAATAACTTCGACGGGCACATCGGCCTCACGCGCTGCCTCGACCAGCGCCTGGCCGGGATCGGACACACTCGGCATGCCGGCGTCCGAGGCAAAGGCGAGGGTCTCCCCCGCCAGCAGACGGTCGACCAGGCCGGCGGCGCGGCTGGCGATCACATTCTCGTCGCAACGGACAAGCGGCTTGGAAATGCCCAGATGCATCAGCAGCTTTGACGTCACACGCGTGTCTTCGCAGCAAATGGCATCGGCGGCGGCAAACGCCTCGCCAACGCGCGGGGACAGGTCGCCCAGGTTGCCGATGGGCGTGCCGACCACATAGAGTTTGCCCGTATGGGCGCTGTTTTGCGTCATATCAACCTATTCAATCATGCCACGCTCGAGCGTACCGAGCGCCGCGCGGGCGTCCCATGCTGCAATGCGCTTCTCGGTCTTCCACGTTTGGAAGAACCAACCGGCAGCCGGCGCAAACGAAGCCAGCTGATTGGCGATAAACACGCGCTCGTAGGCATTGCGGCCCTCGGGCGTAACCGACGAGTTGGCAAAGATCGCCGCGCCCGACCATTCGCCCACCAGCACGGGGAACCCAGTTGAAATCGCTTCTTTAAGCTCGCGCTTGTTACGCGAAATCGCCGTCGTCAGCCCGCGGGGGCTCGTGATGTCGAGCGCATGCTCGTCGCGGTAATGGTACAGGTGAAGGTCCATGTAGACGTTCTTGTACTTGGCGCCGCGCATAAAATGCTTCCACTCGCTGGGATGCCCCGACGACGAGAAAACGACGATCTTATCCTCGGGCATATACGAACGGACGAGCTCGTAAGCATCGCGATAGAAATTGCGCAGGTAGTGAGCAGGAATGCCATCCGTCATGGTGAAGAGGCTCTTACGGACACTCATCTGCGGCGTATCCAGCAGCTCAATGCCCAGCAGGCTCTCGGCCTCGCCGTAACGCTCGGCCAAGCGCTCGAGCACGTCAAGCGCGACATGACGGCCGTTAGTGGACGAATGCCACTCGGCAACAGCCTCCGGCGTGGCGGGCGAATCGTTGGAATCGCCCTGGCCACCGGGCACCGTCGCCAGATCGAGCAGCACGCGGATGTCGTACTTGGCAGCCCACTCAATCGCGCGGTCGATGTAATCGACAACCGAGATGTAGGAGGCATCGGACTCCTGTGAGCCAAAGGCATACCAAGGCACCGGCAGGCGCACGGCGTTGAGGCCGATCTGCGCCATGCGACGGAAATCATCCTCGCTCACAAACGTCTCGTAATGACGGCGCATGCGCTCGTTATAGGCGGCGGTGCCCATGGCCTCCTGCAGCTCGGCCGCATTGGATGCACCGGTCGCCGCGTATAGCGACGGGGTCACCCAAGGCTCGGGAATAAACCAGCCAGAGAGATTAACGCCGAGTATCCTCTCCATCACTGCCCCCTTCGGATCGTGCAGGCCGAGCCTGCATCGTATTGCATAGGAAAAGTATCGTTTTGAGTATACCCGCGCGTGCGGACAGACGACCGAACGGTCTGTAAAGTGGCGCAAAAGCGGGAGGAATGTCTGAGCGGGCCCGAGATGGCGCGCCGAGATGTGCACGCACGTCGGAAGTAAGCGCCGGAAAGCGCGTCCCGTTTTTCGCAAAAGACTGGGATGCATTTTCCGCGGGTCCACATAAAAGAAAAGGACCCCTTTGCAGAGGTCCTAGTCAATTCAAGGTGGCGGGGAAGGGAATCGCGTCCGCGCGCTGCGCGGACGGACCGCTGCGGCGCTTGCGCGCCTTGCGAGCTACGCTGGCAAACGCTATCGCGTTTCCTCAGCTCCGCGCCCTCACGGG
>CAUEUQ010000094.1:0-6754 GCA_959021215.1 uncultured Collinsella sp.
TATTGTTTGCGATAGGAAAATGCGGTGACGGTCGCAGCCTCTAGTGTTTGCCGCCGCGGCTGTTGAGCCAGATATTGCGGCCCAGTATAAGCGCCAGCACCAGCGCGCTCACGTAGCCCATAAAGCCAATGACCGGGATACCAAACACAACCGGCTCGATGCGTGCGTAGTACACCACCGACGAACCGATAAACAGGCCGGCGATAACGATAGCCATCGACATGCGGTCGATAATTCCGCCCAGCTGTCGCAGTGCCTTATCGCTGCTCATGATCTGCGTGTTCACCTTAAGCTGGCCGCGCGTAAGCATGCGCGAAGCCAGCCCCAGGTACTCAGCCGCCTCGAGTGAGCCCTTCGCCGCGCGATAGCTGCTCGCGGCAAGATCGCGCCCCATATCGCGCACACGCGCATAGGTGCTTTTCTCGTTTTTAATGTGCGTTTGGATGATCTGGATCATGTTGACGTTGGGCATGTACTCGGTCAGCAAACCCTCGAGCGTCACCATGCCGCGCGCGAACATCGTCACCACGCTCGGCAGCTCAACATCGTTTTTGCGCGCCAGGTTTAACAGCGAGGTCAAAAACTCGCCGATATCAAGATCCTTCAGGTCAAGGCCCGCAAAGTCAGCCACGATAAAGTCAAGGTCGGACAAAAACGCTGAATGATCGAGCTCGGCCGAATCGCCATGCGTCACGGCGAAGCGCATGAGCGAATCCTTGAGCTTGGGAACGTCACCCTCGGCCACGGCGAAAATCATGTCCTTTACGATACCGCGATCGTGACTCGACATGCGTCCGACCATGCCCAAGTCGATAAAGTAAACGATACCGTCCTTGAGAATGATGTTTCCCGCATGCGGGTCGGCATGGAAAAAGCCGTCGTCGAGCACCTGCGTCGAATAGTCCTCGACGATCGCCGAGCCGATCTTTTCCAGGTCATAGCCCTCGGCCACCAGGCGCTCGGGATCGGCAATGGAGATGCCGTCGATGTAGTCCATGACCACGACGTGTTCGGTGCAAAGGTCCAGGTAGGATTTGGGACACGAAACGCCGTGCACGCTTTTGTGGAAGTCATAGAAATCGTTGAGGTTTTTGGCCTCGGCCAAAAAGTTGGTCTCCTCGCGAAATGAGGTCCACAGCTCTTCGACCACACCGTGCAGGTCAACAAACTGATCGGTGTTGACGAACTTGGAAACGATGCGCACCACCGAGCGAATGATGTCGATGTCCTGCGCCATAACCTGTTGCGCGCCGGGGCGCTGCACCTTAACGGCCACGTCCTCGCCCGTCACCAGGCGGGCACGGTGTACCTGCGCGAGCGACGCGCTTCCGAGCGGGTTGGGGTCGATCGCGTCGAACATCTGCCCCAAGCGCTGGCCGTACTCCTCTTCCAGACAGCGGAGCACTACCTCATACGGCACCGGGTCTACGTCGGAGCGCAGACGACGCAGCTCGTCGCAAAAGCGTTGCGGCAGAATCTCGGACCGGTTGGCCAGAATCTGTCCCATCTTGACGAACATGGGGCCGAGTTCCTCGAGCAGGCGGCGCAAACGAACCGGCGTGAGGTTATCCCACACGCGGTACTTTTTGACCAGGCAAACGATCTGCCCAATGCGTTCGCGACGGCCCGCCGGCGTGAGCTGGTATTCCTCGTCCGGCGCCATCGCGTCGGGCTCCTCGGGCACCATATCGACAGCGCGCGGCTTCTTGCGAGCGCCCGAGACGGCGGCATCGACCTCATCGACAACCGCCGCCTCGTCACCCAAGGGATCTAGATTGTTGTAATCGGTGGTGGAATCTGCCATCTGCGCTGCTACTCGGCCTCTTCGGTATCCTTCGCATCGTCGGGCTCAACGGACTCGACGGGCACCGAGGTCACGTTGTCCTCGACCGAATCGACGATGTCGCGCACATGGGCCAGGAAAGCCGTGCGCTCGGGGGCGGTCATAACGCGGACGCGGGCAAGGATGAGCTCGTCGAGCACGCGCTGGGCCGCGGTCTCGCCCTGCATGCCCAAGCGCTCGGTCAGATCGGAGATGGTACCGCCGGCCTGCTCGAACATGTCGGACACACTGCGGGCGATATCGGGGGTGGCGGTGTCCTTGCGGACCTGCTCGCCCTTGGTGTTAAGGTCGTCGAGGACCTTCTTGCCGCCTTCGACAGCAACGGCGGCAGCGCCAAAGCCCACGTTAATGGCGCCGTTAACAAGCTGATCGAGTTTCATAACCATGGTTATCTCCAATCACAAACAACTGCATTGGCGTTCTTGTACCCAAGATTGAGCGAAAGCGACAAAGCGTTTTAGCGCTATTCGATCGACGGGAAATCCCTACCTCACGTTGTCATTCATCGCGAAAGAGTTCTTCATGGCGCAGCTCGTGGTGTAAAGCACCTTGCCCAGCAGGGCATCGGTCTCCACGCGAACACGCTCGGCAAAGGCCTCGTTGGCGCGTGCAAGCTCGGCAGGCACCTCGACCTCGGGCAGAGCGGCTACGGCAGCGTCGACGTCATGGATCTGCTTGTGGCCCATGCCACCGATCTTCTCCTGATAATCCTCGACCGCGCGGCCGCACTCATGGAAGCGGACGTCAGCCAGCGCGCCGATCAGGCGGTTGGCCCAGTAGAAGTTTTCGGACGTCACGCGAGCCTGCGTGTCGGCATAGTACTCGGGCATAGTCTCGACGTTGGCGTACAGCGGAACCAGCGCGTTAAACGAGTTGGAACCAAAGGCCATCCACTGCACGGCGCGGTAGGCCGGCTGCGCATAGGGGCGCAGCTGCAACACGGCAAGCTGGCTGTTGCGGTTGATGCCGATGGGGCGATAGGCACCACGCGTAGCGGGCGTGCCCTTGCTGCCGTAGCAGTCGTACTCCGTGCCCTGGTAGTGGCTCGAGAGCACGTACTTGATGTCCTCGATGGTCACCTTGCGCTCGGGCACGCGGCTCCAGGGGATATCGTCGCTCTCGGGCGTGTAGTCGGCGTCGGGGCCATCCCACACGTCGCTGGGGTTGAGGCAGCGCTGCATGTACCAGGCGCGCGGCGTGTTGTAGACATGGTCGCTGTCGCTGTGCGAGCCAAAGGCCTCGCGCGGGTTAAAGACGGCAGCCGGGCCGTCGCTCTCGACGCCCAGCGTCAGGTCCAGATGCCACTCGGCCATCCAGGCGCGCAGGTCGGCGGAGCACATATGGTCGGCCTGGGCGCCCTCGGCGTCATCCAGGTCAAAGCTGTCGATGCCCAGCTGGTTGGGCATGGTCACATAGGCGTCGTCAGGCACGCGCTTGGCGATCCAGTGGTGACCGCCGATGGTCTCGAGCCACCAGATCTCGTCCACGTCGCTAAAGGCGATGCCGTTGTTCTCGTAAGTGCCGTAGCGCTCGAGCAGGTCGCCCAAGATACGCACGCCGTCGCGGGCGGACTTGGCATACGGCAGCACCAGGGTCACCATGTCCTCCTCGCCCAGGCCACCGGGCTGCGCCGGCACATAGCCGTCCTCACCCTCGTTGCCCTTGGCGGGCACGTAGTCCACGAGCGGATCGGCGCCGCGGACGCGCTCGTTGGTGGTAAGCGTCTCGGTTGCGGACATGCCAACATTGAGCTCGTTGAAACCGGCCTCGGCCCAGATACCGTGGCCCGGGACAACATCGGGGACGCTCGTATAGCGCATGGGGTTATCGGGCAGCTCAACGGTCAGGTGGCTCAGGACGCTCGTGTAGACACGCGGCTGCTCGTCGGGATGCACTACGCGCATGCGCTTGGGCTCAAATACCCCGTTGGACGAGTCCTCGTTACGCGCGACCAGGGTCGACCCGTCGTAGCTTGCGTTTTTACCGACCAGAATCGTTGTGCACGGCATGCGCATCCTCCTTGAGCGAAGAAATCAAACGGCAACAGTGTATCGCTTCGGCGCAGAAAGGGCGAAACCACGGCCTCGGCAGCCCCCGTGGTCAAAAAATGCCAAATATGAGTACTGTCACAAATTTAGTGGCAGCAAATTGCACTGTTCCGGGCGCCGGGAATCCTCACCTGTCCAAAAACTGAGTCTAGTAATTCCCCATACGTCCAATAAAATTGGCTCTTTAACGATATTACTTATCGCTAAAGAGCCAAAATGATCTCAAACATATGTGACTAACTTGGCAACAGTACTCATATTTGGCATTATTTGACCACGGGGTATCTAACCAACCCCCTAAACAGCCTCCAAACGCCTATTTTACCGCGCGCTCAGCCGCCTCGATCACGTGCTTGGCGAGAATTGCTGTCGTCACGGCGCCCACGCCACCCGGCACGGGGGTGATTGCGCCAACAACCGGCTCCGCGGCATCAAAATCGACGTCGCCGACCAGCTTGCCAGCGGCTTCGTCCCAATTAATGCCAACATCGATAATCGCCTGGTCCTCGCAGACCGCATCTGCGCCAATCGTGCGCGCGCGTCCAACGGCGGCAACCACAATGTCGGCAGCACAGCACTCGGCGGCAAGATCGCGCGTATGCGTATGGCACGTCGTCACGGTTGCGTTGCGCGCCGTAAGCATGGCGGCAACGGGGCGGCCAATTACCAGTGAGCGTCCGACCACAGCAACCTTGGCCCCATCCGGCTCAACGCCGTAATGATCCAGCAAAGCAAGCACGGCTTCGGCTGTGCAGGGGGCAAAACCCTCGCCGCGCCCCGAAAGCGTGGTGAGCAGTGAAGCCGGCGTCATGGAGTCAACGTCCTTGGCGGGATCGAGCGCTGCAGCGACGGCGTTCTCGTCAAGGCCGGCGGGCAGCGGGCGGAACATCAGACAGCCATGAACAGCCGAATCGGTATTGATGTCCTCGACGGCCGTCAACAGCTCGTCCTGCGAAACATCGGCGGGAAGCAAAATGCGACGAACCTCAATCCCCACTTTTTCACAGCGCTTGAGCGCACCGCGCTCGTAGGATAGGTCGTCCTCGCGCTCGCCCACGCGAACGATGGCGAGCGTCGGCACAACGCCGCGCTCGCGCAAAGCCACGCAGCGGGCAGCGAGCTCCTCGGTCAAAGCACGGGCAACGGGAGCACCCTTCAGCAGCTCTGCCATGGCTATCCTCTCTTCCTTGCAGCGTCGGAGGCGCGGCGCGCCAGCGCATCGGCGCGCGGCAACCATGTGTCGAGCAACTCATCACACGCCGTCTCGAGCTCCTTAGCACGAGCGCGATCCTTCATAGACGTGGTGTTCGCAAAGAGCGTCAAACTCGCGCCTTGCATGGCGGCGCGGCAGAATACGGCGCCGCACGCCACGTCGGACAGCAGCTGTCGGGAGCCCTTGTCCGCCATGTCCTCGAGCAGCGCCAGCGCACGCCCGCAGGCATCCATAATGCGATACGGCGGCATAGCGGCCACATGCAGCGCATCCTGAATCGCGGTCGCTCGAGCCGGATCGTCACGCGGAATACCGTACGCCGCGGACACCTGCCCGTAGGCACGAACGTCCTCGGCAACCAACTCGACAAGCTCCTGGGACAGCTCATCAGCCTGAGCAAACGCGCGCGCCAGGTCATTCGCACGATCAGCAAGCGCGGGATTGGTCGCACCGTAGCGGGCAACCATTCCGCACAGCGAGGCGCCCAGCGCGCCCACAAAGGCGCTCGCGCTGCCACCGCCGGGAACCGGCTCGCGCGCGGCAAGCGCCTCGGCAAACCCGCGGCAGGTCTTGTCCATCATCTCTTGGCTCATACGCATGCACCTTCAAGTCATATACATCGGTCGGGTGGAAACCGCCGACCGACCGCATCGATCACATAATGGTGCTAAGTCTAGCCCATAAGTACATAAGCGTCAGCGCACCTGGCCATCGCGGATTTCTATGACGAACGATAGGCGTCGGCACCGCAAACATGGGACACATGGCCCACCTTTCGAGACTTCCGGGCAGCGGCAACTGGGGCATACATATAGGTAAGGAGCCCTATGTTGGGGCAAGCTCATCACGGCACCGGACGACGAATGGAAGAATAACCGCACAGTAAACAAAGACATCATGCGCATGCGTAACCGCCGCCCCAGCGATCCGCGGCACACGATGTCCCTGGCAGACAAGGAGGACGCCACCATGAAGAAAAAGACCCTATCGATCCTTTCCCTTTGCATCGCCCTCTTTGCCGCGCTCGCCCTTGTGGGCTGCGGCGGGAGCGCATCGGGCGGCGGCAGCGCCCCCAAGAGCGAGAGCAAGGAAAAGGCCCCCGTCGCCAAGAAGACCGACTACATCTGGTTTAAGGTCGAGATGCCCGAGGGCGTCGGCGTAAGCGACTCTGCCGGCAAGAATGCCGACAGGGTCCAGCTCACCTTCCCCGAAGACGAGAACGCCTCGGCCGATCGCTTTATCCCCGTTTGGAAAAAAGCGCTGACGGCCGAGGAATCCCACGCCGACCAGGCGGAAAAGAAGGGGGATACGTTCCAGTGGAAGGATGGCGGGTCCGTCGAGTATAACGGCAGGACGTGGCTCATCGGAACATACGAGGACAACAGCGGCATCTCAACCATGCTTTTTACCGATGTTGAGCCGGGAAGCGTCTACGTCCTCATCTCGAACTTCGACCAGCACAAGAAAGAAGCCGAGGCACTCCTCAACTCCATCGAGTTCCCCGATGACATGGAAGAGGCAGTTTCCGAGGCACGCGAAGTCGAGATTTCGAGCATCGAGATCAAGTAACGGGACACCCGCACGCGCCTACGCGCACCCGCGCACATGCGCCCCATTAAAACAACGGGCGCCCAACCCGGGGAGGGCCGA
>CAUEUQ010000095.1:0-6657 GCA_959021215.1 uncultured Collinsella sp.
GGCGCCCCCGGACCCCAGGAGGGGCCGCGGGGGCGTTCGGCTAACTGCGGGAACGTCCTATCCGCTCAATGTGTTCGGCTGAGATCGGAAATCAACCGTAGGTACATCTACATACCCCTCTACAAAAACCCGTACCTTTTTGTGCAACAAAAAAAGCCGCTCAACCAGCGGCTTTTCTTATTTCGGCATGAAAAAAGGCGACCGCCCCGTGTAGACGGTCGCCTTTGTTAATTGTTATGAAGCTTGCCTTAGGCGCGAGTCTTGATCTCCTCGGTCACCTTCGCAACAAACTCGTCAACGTTCATCTGAACGGTCTCGTTGGAGCGATCGCGGACGGAGATGTTGCCGGCCTCGACCTCCTTCTCGCCCAGGATGAGCATATAGGGCACGCGGTCGATGCTGCGGGCCTCGCGGATCTTGTAGCCGATCTTCTCGTCGCGGTCGTCGCAGACCACGCGAATGCCGGCCTCCTCCAGCTTGGCGCACACCTCGTGGGCGTAGTCGCGGCTCTTCTCAGAGACGGGAAGTGCCTTGACCTGCACGGGAGCCAGCCAGGTGGGGAACTTGCCCGCAAAGTGCTCGATCAGAATACCGATGAAGCGCTCGATGGAGCCAAAGCACACGCGATGCAGCATAGTGGGGCGCTTCTTGGTGCCGTCGGCGTCCACGTACTCCAGGTCAAAGTTGAGCGGCATCTGGAAGTCGAGCTGGACGGTGCCGCACTGCCAGGTACGGCCGAGCGAGTCCTCCAGATGGAAGTCGATCTTGGGGCCGTAGAAGGCGCCGTCGCCCTCGTTGACCTCGTAGTCCATGCCCAGCTTCTCCAGAGCGGTGCGCAGGCCCTCCTCGGCGCGAGCCCAGTCCTCGTCCGAACCCATGGAGTCCTCGGGGCGGGTGGAAAGCTCAACGTGGTACTTAAAGCCAAACTTTTGGTACACGGAGTCGATGAGGTTGACCACGCCCACGATCTCGTCGGTCAGCTGGTCGGGACGCACAAACAGGTGGGCGTCGTCCTGGTTAAAGCAGCGCACGCGGAACAGGCCGTGCAGGGCGCCGCGCAGCTCGTGGCGGTGCACCAGACCGATCTCGCCAGCACGAATGGGCAGCTCGCGGTAGGAGTGCGGCTTGGAGGCGTACACCAGCACGCCGCCCGGGCAGTTCATGGGCTTAATGCAGTACTCTTCGTCGTCGATGACGGTGGAGTACATGTTGTCCTTGTAGTGGTCCCAGTGGCCCGAGGTCTTCCACAGCTGCTTGTTCATGATGAGCGGCGTGGAAATCTCCACGTAGCCGGCCTTGTGGTGGATCTCGCGCCAGTAGTCCAGCAGCGTGTTCTTAAGGATCATGCCGTTGGGCAGGAAGAACGGGAAGCCGGGGGCCTCGTCGCGCATCATAAAGAGGTCCATCTCGCGGCCGATTTTGCGGTGGTCGCGCTTCTTGGCCTCCTCCAGCATGTGCATGTGCTCGTCGAGCTCTTCCTTGGTGGCAAAGGCGACACCGTTGATGCGGGTGAGCATCTTGTTGTCCTTGTCGCCCTTCCAGTAGGCGCCCGAGACGCCGGTGAGCTTAAAGGCCTTCAGCGCCTTGGTGTAGCAGATGTGGGGGCCGACGCACATGTCGATGTAGTCGCCCTGCTGGTAGAAGGTGATGCGGGCGTCGTCGTCCAGGTCGCCGATGTGCTCGACCTTGTACTTCTCGCCGCGCTCCTCCATAAGGGCGATGGCCTCGGCGCGGGGCTTCTCGTACACGGAAAACTTGAGGTTCTCCTTGACGATCTTCTTCATCTCGGCCTCGATCGCGGGGAAGTCGTCCTCGCTGATCTTGACGCCCTCGGGCAGGTCGACGTCGTAGTAGAAGCCGTTGTCGGTCGCGGGGCCGTAGGCAAAGTCGGCCTCGGGGTACAGGCGCTTGATGGCCTGCGCCATGATGTGCGCGGCGGAGTGGCGGATGACATGCGTGACCTCGTCCTGCGGGAGCTCGGCCACCGAACCGTCATTGTAGAGTGCCTTCATGGGTATGTTTTCTCCTCTCGGATGCCTGATGCAAGTGCGCGCGATGCGCTCGGCGTTTTTGACTTGCATCATTATAGGCAGGTTGCCTTGGTATACAAGCGCCCGCCGCACCTTAATGGCACGGCGGGCGATTTTCTACGCATGCTTCATCGTGTGGGGGCGAGGCTGCGGGGCACGCGTGGTTTGCGGCGTGCCCGTGGCGCGGGGCGGTTGCGCGGGATGCGCGGTGCCCGTGGCTTGCGGCCGGCCCGGCGATGGATGCGTTACTGGATGCGAGTTCGGCAGTAGGGGCAGACCTTCCAGTGCGCATCGAGCGGGCGATGACAGCTGGGGCAGACATTGCGAACCTGGGTATCGCACACCGGGCAGACGACGAAGTCCTTCTCGATGGGCGCGCCGCACTGCGGGCAGGTGCCGTACTGGGCAAGCTGGCGCTCGCGCAGGGCCATGTCCAGCTCCTGCTCCTCGCGGTCGGACGCGTAGGAGTGCGGACGTAGAACCAGGTAGGCGATGAGGCCCACAAACGGGATGAGGGCGATGATGCCCCATGCCACGTAGGCGCTGGCGCCGCGGCGGCGAGCGTCGATGAACACATATACGACCGACAGCACATACAGGGCGACGATAAAGCCAACAAAGGCATAGATGACGCCCATAAGCTGCGGCGACATGAGCTCGGAGATGTACTTGGACATTACGGGTACCTTTCGGAATATTAACAGTCCGGTCAAGTTTACCACGGGGTTTGTTTATATGGGACTACGGCTGGGTACGGGGCTGGCGCGGACACAAACATCTCAATCTGTAACAGTTAGGAGCGGAATCCGGGTCTAGATGTTACAGATCGAGATAAACAGAGGGGCCGCCTGGCAAACGTCTCAATCTGTAACATCTGGAACCCAAATCCTCATCTAATTGTTACAGATCGAGACGAACGGTTGCCGTAGTTGTCTTCAGACGAGCTTGTCGGCGTTGCCGGGTCTCCCCTCGTCTGCCGTTGGCGGGTGTTGCGGGGCTGTTCGCCGCATTGCCGCCGCACTGGGGGTGTGCGAACCGTAGGATAGTCTTATTGACGGCCTGTCAACTCGTCTGGGAGGCACTGTGACAGAAACGTTTGATATCGCGATTGTCGGCGCGGGCATCACCGGATGCGCCATCGCGCGGCAGCTCGCGCGGTTTGACCTGTCCATTTGCGTGGTCGAGGCAGCAAACGATATCGCGCTGGGGGCTTCAAAGGCCAACGGCGGCCTGGTGCACGCAGGCTACGATCCGGCGCCAGGCACCGTAAAGGCGCAGGTCAACGCCCGTGGTTGTGAGCTATATGGCACATGGTCTCAGGAACTCGGCTTTTTATTCCGCCGCACCGGGTCGATGGTGCTGGGGTTTAACGACGAAGACCGCGCGCACCTGGAGAAGCTGCGCCAGAATGGCCTTGCCAACGGCGTGCCCGAGCTGTCGATTGTCGGCCCCGAGCGCATCCACGAGCTGGAGCCGCGCGCGAGTGCTAAGGCGACGTGCGCGTTGTGGTGCCCTTCGACCGGTAACGTCGACCCGTTTGAAGTGGCCATCGTCGCGCTGGAGAACGCAGTCGCCAACGGCGTGACGTTTATGCGGTCTGCGCCAGTGGAGGCCATTGATGTTGCCGGCTCGGATGACAAAGCCGCGCGCTTTACGCTGGCAACGCCCGCCGGCGACGTGCGCTGTCGCTATCTGATCAACGCCGCAGGCAACGGTGCCGCGGACATCTCGCATATGGCCGGCGCCGAGGAGTTCCAGATGGTCTGGCGCCAGGGAAACATTGTGGTTCTGGACAAGGAACCGCGCGCGCTGATGCCGCTCTACCCGGTGCCGACGCCGATATCGAAGGGCGTCATCGTCACGGGTACCGTGCATGGCAACACCGTGATTACCGCGACCGCCGCCGTGCGCGAGCCAGGCGACACGCAGACCTATGCGGACGACGTCAACGCGCTGCTGGACGGTGCGCGCAAGCTGGTGCCCGACCTGGATACGCGCCGCGTGGTGCGCGCATTTGCCGGCGGGCGTCCGGTCATTCAGGGTACGAACGACTTCTTTATTGGACAGTCGGCCGTGGTGCCGGGGCTGTTCCAGGCGGCGGGCATTCAGTCGCCGGGCGTGGCGAGCGCGCCGGCCATTGCCGAGCGCATGGAGCAGGTGCTGCGCGACGCCGGCGTGGCCCTGCGTGAACGTGCCGATTGGAACCCGATCCGCCACGCGCCGGATGACTTTGACCGCGCGCCGCTCGCACGCAAGGAAGAGCTCATTGAGTCCAATCCCGCGTGGGGGCAGATCGTCTGCCGCTGCGAGCCGGTGCCCGAGGCCGAGATTGTGGCCGCGATTCGGCGCCGCCCGAGCGCAGTTTCGGTCGAGGGCGTCAAGCGCCGCTGCCGCGCCGGCATGGGTCGGTGCCAGAGTGGCTTTTGCCAGAGCCGCGTGGTTGCGATCCTGGCGCGCGAGCTGGGCTGCGACCCCAGCGAGGTGCTGTTAGAGGATGCCGGATCTTGGCTGGTTGAGGGACCGCTGAAGGGGGTGCGCTAGGATGGCGACGCTTGATATGCGCGACGAACGCGCAGAGGCAGGAGCTACGGAGGCGGTGCAGACGCAGGCCTTCGACGTGGTCGTTATCGGAGGCGGCCCCGCCGGTATGGCGGCCGCGCTTGCCGCGCAAAAGGCCGGCGCGCAAGTGGCCATCGTTGAACGCGAACAGCATCTGGGCGGAATCCTCCGCCAGTGCATTCACCCAGGTTTTGGCCTGTCGCACTTTAAGCAGGAACTCACCGGCCCCGAGTACGCGCAGCGCTTTATCGACCAGGTGCGCGCGACCGACATCGTGCTGTTCTTGGACAGCATGGTACTTGGAATCGATTCGGGCGAGGGCGCGGGCGCGTCGAGCGTGAACGAGGGTGCGGGAGATGCCGCAGTCCATACCGTCACGCTCATGAGCCGTGCCGGTATGCTGCAGCTCACCGGGCGTGCGGTCGTCCTTGCCATGGGATGCCGCGAGCGCACCCGCAGCGAGATCAAGATTCCCGGTAGCCGTCCCGCCGGCGTGTTTACGGCCGGCTTGGCGCAGCGATACATCAATATCGAAAACCTCAAGCCCGGCTCGCGCGCCGTCATTTTGGGTTCGGGCGATATCGGGCTGATCATGGCACGCCGCTGCACGCTCGAGGGGATTTCCGTCGAGGGCGTGTACGAGCTCATGCCGTACGCCAACGGTCTGCGCCGCAACGTCAAGAACTGCCTGGACGACTTTGGAATTCCGCTGCACCTGTCCACCACCGTCACACGCGTGATCGGGCACGACCGCGTGGAAGCCGTCGAGGTAAGCCAGGTCGACGAACGCCTGGCGCCCGTTGCCGGGACGGAGCGCATCGTTCCGTGTAACACGCTGCTGCTTTCGGTGGGCTTGATTCCCGAAAACGAGCTTTCGGTTGCCGCAGGCGTGGAGCTTGACCCGCGCACGCGCGGCGCCGTAGTTGACCAGAGTCTGCAGACGGGCGTGCCGGGCATCTTTGCCTGTGGCAACGTGCTGCACGTGCACGACCTGGCCGACAACGTGACGACCGAGTCCGAGCGCGCCGGTGCGGCTGCGGCGGCGTGGGCGTTGGGCGGCGACGCCGGGGCGAGCGCTGCGGACACGGCCTGCGAGCTCACGGTCTCCCCCGCCGGTATCGCGGGATACGCGCTGCCGGGACGCATAACGGCTGTGACGCTCACCAAGCTCAACTTCCGCGTGCGCCAACCGGTCGACGCCGCCCGCGTGCGCATTCTCGCTGGCGGCGAGGAACTGTTCGCAGGCAAGGTCCGTGCATTTAAGCCGAGCGTCATGGAAAGCTTCCCGCTGCCGGCAAAAGTGATTCAGCGCGCACTCGACCTAAGTGCTAGCGAGATTATCCTGTCCGTCGATCCCGTTGAGGAGGCGTAAGGCCATGAGCACGAATGTGACCGAGACGCTGCAGTTCAACTGCACCACATGCCCATCCGAGTGCCTCCTGACCGTAGAGGTGGAGCGCGATGCCAACGGTGCCGTGGCAGCGGTGCGCTTCGTAACCGGCAACAGCTGCCCGCGC
Organism: uncultured Collinsella sp.; assembly: GCA_959021215.1. GTDB lineage: Bacteria > Actinomycetota > Coriobacteriia > Coriobacteriales > Coriobacteriaceae > Collinsella. The sequence goes on from CAUEUQ010000095.1 coordinate 6,107, forward strand.
GGCGACAAGTTCGCGCACCAAGAACTCACCTGCCCCATGCGCGTGCTCACCACCACCGTGGCCGTCTCCGGCGGCGATGAAGCCCTGCTCCCCGTGCGCACCGCCGAAGCCATCCCGCTAGAACTCCACGCCCAAGCCATGGATCTCATCCGAGGCCTAGTCGTCAACGCCCCCATCCACATGGGAGATGTCGTGCTAAAGAACCTCCTAGACACCAACATCAACCTAATCGCCAGCATGGACATCAACCGAGCCCAAGTAGCTAATTAGGGACGGGGCTCTTTTAGCTACCCCGCCATCCACCCAGCCCTCTTCAATTGCGGTGAAATAGTTCCTGATTTCCGCCAAAACCCCGGCATCCAGGAACTATTCCACCGCAACTTTTTTTGGAATCGTTATTTAGCTTGTGCCTACTTTAGTGCCATTTCAAAACTATGCCGGATTACGGGGCTGATTCGGAGACCCCCATCCATACCGGCAATTTTCGATTTTTGATAAGCCGTCTACCTGCACTGATAATTGTTCTCGGGGGAAGCGGGCACTGCGGGGCG
>CAUEUQ010000096.1:0-6450 GCA_959021215.1 uncultured Collinsella sp.
GCGGGGAGGCGGGCTCGGTGCCCGGTCGCCTCGCGGCGAATGCGGGGCTGCCCTCGCCGTGCGAGCAGTGCATGCGCTCCGCCCGGTCGGGCATCTCACGGGCGGTCAGCTCGCCCGCCTCCTCCAGCTTGAGCCAAGCATACAGGTTGTCCTTGTTCGGGAAAAGCGGCAGGCTCCTGCAGGCGGCGGGGGCGGACAGGCCGCTCCGGTGGAACTCCCAGAGAATCCCCTCGCGCTCCTCTTTCGTATACATCGGACTCCCTCCTGGACCCAGATTGGGTCCGAGATTTTGTCCGAGGTCCCCCGTTTCCCGCTGGACCCCCTCCGGGAAACGGCATCCCATTTCAAGGGAGTAAACCGGGATGTGATTTCCCCTAACGGCACCTTTGGGAAGCCGCATCCCACTCTAGACGCACAAAACGGGATGAGCTTTCCCATGGTGATCCAAGACCAGAAGCATGTCCGATAGCGCGGCCAGGTCAAGAACAACAAGGCAAGCGTCACGCCAATTTGGACGAGCGTCTGCTGCAGTTTGAGGCTGCTGGCCCATATGGTAGAGTTAACCACCCATGAATTTCAGCACACTGCGTGCTACCTGTTCTTTTGTCATTTAGGGGAGTGAACTTGTGAATACTTCTGTCGCCAAGAAGGCCGGCCAGGCGGTGCGCCTGCTCATGATGGTGCTCACGGCAGTTCTCATCTTCTTCTTCATCAATGTTATGCTGCTCGTCTCCGATATCCAGGGCACGGCGCGTGTGGTCAACTACGCCGGCCTGGTACGCGGCACCACGCAGCGCATCGTGAAGCTCGAGGACGCAGGCCAGTCACAAGACGACCTGCTCAAGGCCGTGGATTCATACATTAACGGCTTGCGCTACGGAAGCGACGACCTCAATCTCGTCCGTCTCGACGACGATGAGTATCAGGCAAAGATGACCGAGCTTGCAAATTATTTTGATGAGCTTTGCACCGAGATCATCCGCGTGCGCGAAGTCGGCTATGAGAACACCGACATCATCTCCATGAGCGAGGAGTTCTTTGGCATTTGCGACGATGCTACGCGACTCGCAGAGGACTACTCTCAGGAGAAGGCGTCGGCGCTCAACTATCTCGAGGGCTTGGTGATCATCGACATCGTGGGCTTGGTGGCGACCTTTGCGGTCGAACTTGTTCGCGCGGTGCGCACTGCCGCGCTCAACCGAGAGCTGCAGAGCAAAGTCTATCTCGACGAAGCCACGGGACTGCCCAACAAGAACAAGTGCGAGGAGATCTTGGGGCAGGAGCGGCCTGTCTCCGCGGAGGCGCCCGTTGCGGTGTGCGTCTTCGACCTTAACAATCTGCATACGGTCAATAACAACTTCGGCCACGAGAAGGGCGACGAATACATCCGTTCTTTTGCCCAGCAGCTGGGGTGCGTGGCGTCCGAGACCTGCTTTGTGGGCCGCGACGGTGGCGATGAGTTTATCGCGGTGCTGCGGGATGCCGATCGAGCTGCCGTGGAGTCCTGTCTCGCTCGGGTTCGTGCGAACGTGAACGAGCATTCCGAGGCTCATCCCGACATGCCTATCAGCTATGCAGTGGGCTACGCGCTTTCCAGTGATTTTGATGAACCGCCTACGATGCGCGAGCTCTTTTCCCAGGCCGACAAAAACATGTACATCGACAAGAACCGCGTAAAGACAGCTGAGGCAGCCGGGCTGCAACGCGAGGACCGCTAAACCCGTCCCAAATGAGCTATTTGAGAAGTTGTGCCATGGCGTTGACGAATTTTTGGACTTGGAGGGTGGGCTCGAGCGGATAGTGCAGAAAGACTGGCACCTCGCGACCGCATAGGAACGGCACGCCCACAAAGGCCGGGTGCACCCCCGACCACGCCCCGCAGGTGAGCACCGCGTCGCCCTTTTCCTCCGCCTCGTTAAAGAGCGCAAAGTCGAAGCTATCCACATCGATCACGTCCACACCGCCGTCGGCCAAAAGGTCGATACGCAGACTGTCCATGGCGTCGTTGCCGTGGCGGAGCACGCGCAGGCGCATGCCCTCCAAGTCGGCAACCGTAATGCGTGTCGTGCGCGCCAGCGGGCTCGTGCGCGGCAGGTCGATATAAAACGGCACGTTAACGATGCGGAGCTTTTGACAGGTGTCGCCCCAGCGCGGTGTCGAAAAACTCGACTGCACCACATCCACCTCGCGACCAAGGCTGCGCATGACGGATTCGCGCTCGTCATAGAGGTCGCTTACCGGCACGATCTCGAAGCGCAGCGATGGCTCCAGATCGTGGATGCCCGACCACATCGACAGCGTCTGGCGCCCCGGGCACATCATCGACACGCCCAGGCGCACGGCACCGCCATCGCCCGCCGCGCGTCGGGCGCGGCGCAGCGCGTCCTCGGACTGCCGCATGATCGAGCGCGCGTCGTCCACCAGCAGAGCGCCCGCCGGCGTCACCTTAACACCCGAATGCGAGCGCTCGAACAACGTGATGCCAAACTCGGCCTCGAAACCCGACACCTGTTTGACGAGCGCCGGGGTCGACACGCGCAATTTTGCCGCCGCACGTGAGAAGCTTCCCAGCTCCGCGGCGGCCGATATGGCCTCGAGTCGTCGATCGTACACGTCAATCTCCCGTTTTCGCGCCTGTGAACGCATGGCGCCACAGGGGGTCGTTTTGGCAGGTCACGCGCTCGATTGAGAAAAACTGCATCGCACAGTATAAACCTACGGTTAACGCCATTCTAACAAATATGCAATTCACCTGCGCAAATGCAAAGCATACGATAACCAGCGAAAACCACGTGGGTCGGTTAATGGGAGCGACCCACCGGGAGGCACAAGAAGGGAAGTTCCTATGAGCAATTGGCTTAAGCTCGAGGGCGATGTCTGCGCCGTGACCGGCGCGCTCGGCGGTATGGGCGTCGAGATTTGCCGCGAGTTCGCCCGCAACGGCGCCAACGTCGTCCTGCTCGACCTGGACGAGGAGAAGGTCAAGGCCGCAGCCGCCGACCTCGCCGCCGAGTTTGGCATCCACGCCGAGGGCTACAAGATGAACGCCACCGACGAGGCCGAGGTTCAGGCCGCCGTCGATGCCACCATCGCCGACTTCGGCCGCGTCGACGTCCTTGTCAACACCGCCGGCATCCTGCGCTTCGCCGCCATGGAGGACCTGCCGCTGAGCGACTGGGAGCAGGTGCTCAACGTCAACCTCACCGGTTACTTCATCACCTCGCAGCGCTTTGGTCGCGAGATGATCAAGGCCGGCCAGGGTCGCCTGGTGCACATCTCGACCGTTGCCAGCCACTCCCCCGAGACGTTCTCGGGCGTGTACAGCTCCACCAAGGCGGGCGTCAACATGATGTCCAAGATGCTGGCTGCCGAATGGGGCCCCTACGGCGTCCGCTCCAACTGCGTCGAGCCTTGCTTCGTTAAGACCCCGATGTCGGCCAACTTCTACGCCGACCCCGAGGTCGAGAAGAGCCGCAGCCGCCTGATCGCCACGCGCCGCATCGGCGAGGTCAGCGATATCGCCAACGCCGTCATGTTCCTGGCGTCCAAGCGCTCGGACTTTACCACCGGCGACGCCATCAAGGTCGACGGCGGCTTCTCCAACATGATGGGCGACCTCACCGCCAAGCCCGGCGGCCGTCGCGCCTATGCCGACAACTACCTTAAGAACAAGGGTGTCGAGCTCTGGTCCGATGAGTCCGGCGTCGCAAAGCCGACTGACCAGTAAACCAACCTGACAGGGAGGCCCCGCGGACACGCCTGTTCCTCCCCCGTATCGATTAGAAAGAGTCCAATGGCTTCCACTAACTCCAACAAGGGTCGCGCCGTCGTGCTTTCCGCCGCGTGCGTCACCATGTTCTTCATCAGCTCCATCGCGCTGTATTCCGTCGTGAGCAAGAACCTGCTCGCCGTCTACCCCGAGTGGTCCAGCGCTCTTACCTGGGCCTTCCCCGTCTTCCAGACCATCATGGCCGTGACGGGCATCTTCGCCGGCCGCATCTCCGATAAAATCGGCCCCCGCAACGTCGTGATCGCCGCCGCCGCGTGCTACGGCCTGGGCTGGTTCATGTCCGGCACCGTCACCGAGCCGTGGCAGTTCTACCTGTGGTTCTCGCTCGTCGCCGCCATCGGCAACGGCCTGGGCTACAACCCCGCGCTCACCACCGGCCAAAAGTGGTTCATCGACAAGAAGGGTCTCGCCTCCGGCATCACCCTGGCCGCTTCGACCGCCGGTCCCGCCGTGCTGTCCCCGGTGCTCGCCTCGCTGCTCATCCCGAGCCTGGGCATCTTTGGCGCCCTTAAGGCGCTCGGCGTCATCTTCTTTGTGACGATCGCCGCCTCCGCCCTGTTCCTGAAGGCCCCCGAGGCCGGTTGGCTGCCCGAGGGCTTCGAGGCCCCCAAGGGCGGCGCGCACGCCGGCACCTTCGGCGACCTCACCCCGAGCGAGATGGTCAAGACCCCGCGTTTCTGGGTTCTCATCGTCACCTTCGCCTTTGCCGCCACCGCGGGCACCCTGCTCGTCGGCAAGGTTGCCTCCATCGCCGCCGTCCAGCTCTTCGCCGACCCCACGAGCGCCGCGGCCGTCGCCCTCGGCGGTGTGGTGGTCTCCGTCAACACATGCGCCAACCTGGTTGGCCGTCTGTCCTTTGGCCAGATCATCGACAAGCTCGGCGCCTATAAGTCGCTGCTCATCAGCCTTGTCGTCACCATCGTCGCACTCGTCATCATGTCGATGAGCTTTACGCAGAGCATGTTCTTTGTGGCGCTCGCCCTGCTCGGCTTTAGCTTTGGCGCCCTGCTCGTCATCTACCCGCCGCTCACCGGTGGCGCCTTTGGCACCAGTAACATCGGCGTCAACTACGGCATCATGTTTTTGGGCTATGCCGCTTCCACCTGGATCAGCCAGCCCATCACCGCCGTGCTGTATCACGCCGAGGCCGGCAGCGCCGCCTACCAGCAGTCCTTCTACGGCGCCATCGTGATCGCCGCCATCGCCGTCGTGCTCACCGTCTACATGATGGTCTCCGACAGCAAGAAGAAATCCGCCTAGTTTTACCGACGTGACAAAGGGACTGCCCCTTTGTCACATTCCACCGGCCACCAGTATTAAGGAGTCGAAATGTCTGAGCTCAATCCCGTCCGCATTGCCGTTATCGGCGCCGGCGCCATGGGCCGCAACCACATCCGCTTTGTCACCGAGGAGCCCGAGGCCGAGCTCGTCGCCATCGCCGACGCCTTTGAGGGCGCCCGCGCCACGGCCGAGGCCGCCGGCGTGCCGTTTTACACCGATCCCGCCCAGATGATGGACGAGGTCAAGCCCGAGGCCGTCATTATCGCCACCCCCAACGACCTGCACTTGGGCGTTGCTCGCGAGGCTGTGAAGCGCAATATCGTGCCGTTGGTCGAAAAGCCGATCTCCAACGACCTGGAGGATGCCCAGGCTTTCGCTGCCGAGGCCGAGACCGCCGGCGTGCCCGTGCTCGTGGGCCAGCACCGTCGCCACAACCCCTTCGTCAACAAGGCCAAGGAGATCATCGAGTCCGGCGAGCTGGGCAAGCTCACCGTGTCGAGCTTCCACTACATGATCTATAAGAACGACGAGTATTTCGATGTCGAGTGGCGCCGCAAGAAGGGCGCCGGCCCGATCCTGGTCAACCTGGTTCACGACGTCGATCTACTCCGCTATCTGCTGGGCGAGCCCGTTGCCGTCCAGGGTATGCAGTCCAGCGCCGCCCGCGGTTTTGAGACCGAGGACTCCGCCGTGGTCAACGTCCGTTTTGCCGATGGCGCACTTGCGAGCATGACCATCTCCGACGCCACCGCCAGCCCCTGGAACTGGGAGGCAACCGCTCGCGAGGATCCGCAGTACCGCCCCTTCGACGCCGACGCCTACTTTATCGGCGGCACTAAGGGCGCCCTGTCGCTGCCCCGCCTGCACCAGTTCTCCTACGACGGCGCCTCTAACTGGCACAAGCCGCTGCAGATGGAGATCCCGGCTGTGGACCCGGCGCTGCCGCACAAGATGCAGCTCAAGCACTTTGTGAAGGTCGTCCGCCGCGAGGTCGAGCCCGTCGTGACCCCCGCCGATAACGTCAAGACGCTCACGCTTCTCAACGCCATCAAGGAGGCCGCCGAGACCGGCCAGCTCGTCGAGCTGTAATGCCTTAAGAGCGGGTCGCGGCAAACTCCCCGCCGAGCGCCTTGGCCCGCCGCCAACAAGCCCCTCTTCTTTGCCCCGCGAGCAGCCTCCTGCCCGCGGGGCCTTTTGCTACCTTGCCGACGATTTTTCTGGAGCGGGGGCTATTTTGCACCTCAGTCTGATTCGTTCGCCACGAAATGGGCCTATCTACTACGTTTAACCGATCACCCTCAAGCATGCCGAATTTCGAGAAATAAAAACCGACGCTCCTATAAGTTGTCAAGAGGCAGTTTGCGGGAGCGTTCTCTCCA
>CAUEUQ010000097.1:0-6423 GCA_959021215.1 uncultured Collinsella sp.
GGGCAGCAGTTTGATGCCGCGGCCGTGCTCATCAACGTAGAGCGTTTCGCTCACGGATGAGCCGTCGGAGTCCTGCCCGCTCACCTGTACGGGAATCTTGGAGCCAGTCGAGCAATCGAGCCCTGCGGCACGCACGCCAATTTGCACCGACATCATCGTGTGCGCATTGGCGGCGGCAACGGCAGCCTGCTCTTGCTGATATCCGTTCCAGGCGGCATAGCCTGCGCCGCCGGCGACGAGCGCGACGGCCACGACACCGGCGACCATCAGATTGCGGCGCTTGGGCGACATCTTGCGATGGCGAACCTCGGCCTCGCGTGCTGAGGGAACGGACGGTAGGGGGATATCGCCCATGGCGATGGTCTCGTCCACGGCAGGCGCAGAGCCCAGGCCGGGAAGCTCGCGGGTCAGCGAATCTTCGGCCGGCAAGCTGTCGAGCAAGATGGTTTCCTCGCTCGTGTCGGATTCGGGCTGGTCGTCGGCCTCGCATTCGGTGTCTTCATGATCTGCCTCATCTTCGGCAGGCTCAACGTCGTCTGCGTCCTGATCATCGGACTGCGCCTCGGCTTCCGACTCATCCTGCACATCAACGCCCGAATCGTCAAACGCAATCTCATCGAGTGAAATCCGGTCTAAGCTCTCCAAGGCCTCAGCGCAAGCTTCTGCATCTTGGGCCGCATCCTCTTGGCCCATCGTCTCATCTTTCATATATCCCCCAAGCTCAATATCGGGACAACACTGTACCCAAAAATGGAGCCATATAAAGCGCGTGCGAAATATAAGATCCGATTTAACTCGAGCGCATCGTTCGGCCGCATCCTCGCGGCAGCAAAAGGCCCCCGGAACGCGAACGAATCACATTCCGGGGGCTCTGCAATGCGTTGAGTTGCGCGGAGCCGGCTATGCTGCTTCGCGCTCAAGCGATGTCTGCGTCAGGCGCGTTACTCGGCGTGCGCGTAATCAACCTTGGCGCGGCGAGCGGTAGCCTTCTCCCAATCGCTGGTGCCCTCAAAGACATCCTGCTTGTAGGGATTGCGACCGAGCTTCTTGGCGCGGTAGGCGATGTAGATGATCGCGGCGACGTTGGCGATCAGCGCGGCAATCGAGACCGCGGTAGCGGCGCCGGGGTCGAGCGTGGAGTGGGTCACAAAGATGGACTCCTCCTGGAAGTACGGGAACACTTGGGCAAACATGCACCAAATGGCCAGCGTAAAGGCGCGGTTCTGGATCCAGCCGCCCTTGTTCCAGATAAAGGCGGCGACGGTGGGCGCCAGCAGCAGCGCAAAGCCGCAGAACCAGGAGTGGGTGGGCAGGCAGTTGTAGGTGTAGCAGAAGTTCCAGATATCGTAGGCGATGATGTAGACCCAGGTCATGTCGGGCCACAGCATGTCGGTCTGATCCTCGGAGGCGTAGACGCTCCACCAACCGGTCATGCAGAAGATGTTGATGATACCGGCGATGCCGTTGAACACGTTGTTCCAGCCGGCCAGCTGCGTAGCACCTTCGGAGGTGACCCAGGTGGACTCGCCCAGGACAAAGAAGTGATAGGCGCTCTCGAAGTCGGATACGACGGCGATCATGATGTTGATGGCGACGATCACAAACGGCCATGCGCGGAACCAATGCGCCTTGCCGATCTTTCCCCACTGGTACTTAATGGCAATGAAGCCCCAGCAACCGGCGAGCGCCGCGTATACCTTGGCGTAGTGGAACCAGCTGTTCTGGTACACATGGGTGGGGTTGGTGAGCGCCCACTCGGCGCCCTGCGAAACGCCCACGGCGATGGCGACGCAGTAGATGGTCATGGCCAGCGGAGCCACGCCAAAGATGATTGCCGCGCCGAGCTTGGTGCGGCGGCCGACCTCGTTGAGCACGATCAGGCCGATAAAGACCATGGCCCAGCCGGCCCAGTGGATAAGGGTATCGCTACCCCAAACATCGAACAGCATGCTGCTCTCCTTTCACACGCCCGCGGCCCCTCTTCTGATCGCGGGCAGTTTGGCCAAATGTCGTCAGTTCTGGGGCTTGCGCTCCGGATACTTGGCGGTATAGCCCTCGATGTGGAGTGTCGAGGCGATGATTTCCTTGACCGTCTCGTCGGGCACATCGGGGTGCGTGCGGATGTACATCAAAAGACCCATGATGAGGGTGTAGATCGTCTCGTAGACATGGTCGATGCGTAGCTCATGATGGGCGACAAAATCCACCACGGTGGTGTCGCAGATATACTGCGCCACGCGCTGGACCACGTTGTGCAAAAAGCCGCCGTAGAGCGCGCCGCTGCTCGAGGTGAGCGTGCTCGGCAGCTCGTGGCCGCTGGCGACCAGGCGCTTAAAGAGCGGGGCGACGGTGTCGAGCGCGCCCTCGATATCGCCGACGGTGCGGTCGGCGTTCCACTGCTCGAGCTCGGAGATAAAACCGTCGATTGCCTCGTCCATGACGGCGGTGACGGCGGCGTCCATGTCGGCGAAGTAGTGGTAGAACAATGAACGCGTGCAGCCGGCTCGCTTGGTCACGGCCGATACCGATAGGTGGGACACGCCCAGCTCGGAGCTTACGGTGCGCACGGCATCGAGGATCTCGCGACGGCGTTCGTCGCCCGTCAGGCGCTTTGCCGCGCTATCGGATGCGGGGACGGCATCGACCACAGAGGTACCTGCTGTGTTGTTGCCCATGTTTTGACGCCTTTCATCCTCTTTTGCCTGACCGTTCGCCTAACAGTCTTGAATATTGTTGACGGTTCGTCAATACTATTTTTGACACAATGTCAACAATGGCGGGTGAACGGCATGGGGCATGCCCGGCCTGCAAAAAAGAGGGGCGCCGCGGCCTCGTCGGGCTGTGGCAAGAGAAGGGACAACCATGATTCTCAACGGACCGGGAATTAGCTACACCGAGCCCGATATCGGCGCGGAGTTTGTGCCGCCGCTGCCGGAGCATCCGCGTGAGGCCATCGTCAAGCTGTGCGAGCACTGCACCAACCGTCTGCTGCATCGCGATGAGCTGCTGGGCTACGAGTACTGGTCGTTTGCCGAGGCCGCAACCGACGAGCAGGCCGAAGTGCTCTGCAAGATGAAGATGCGCCGTCCCTATACGCTGCCCGAGATGGTCAAGCTCACCGGCATGCCCGAAGCCGATATCGAGAAGATGCTCGACGACATGAGCTACACGGGTCTGCTCGAGTACAACTGGGAAAACCCCGAGCGCGCCAAGCAGTGGGTGCTGCCCATGCTGGTGCCGGGTTCCGCTGAGTTTCTCAACATGCGCGTGAGCCAGCTCGAGGAGCATCCGGTCTATGCCAAGTTCTTTGAGCAGGCGTCCAAGGGACCGCTGTCCAAGGCCACGCCGATGGTGCCGCCCGGTGGCGCCGGCATCGGCATGCATGTCATTCCGGTCGAGAAGGCTATCGATGCCGCGAGCACGTCGGTGCCGATCGAGCATATCGAGCATTGGCTCGACAAATACGATGGCAAATATGCCGCCAGCACCTGCAGCTGCCGCGCGAGCCGTCGCGTGATGGGCGAGGGCTGCGCCGACGACCCCGCCGACTGGTGCATTGCCGTGGGCGACATGGCCGACTACGTGGTCGAGACCGACCGCGGCCATTACGTGACGCGCGACGAGGTCTACGACATTTTGCGCCAGGCCGAGGACAACGGCTTTGTGCACCAGATCACCAATATCGACGGAGAGAACAAGATCTTCGCCATCTGCAACTGCAACGTCAACGTGTGCTACGCCCTGCGCACCTCGCAGCTGTTCAACACGCCCAACCTGTCGCGCTCGGCCTATGTCGCCAAGGTCGAGAAGGACAAGTGCGTGGCCTGCGGTCGCTGCGTTGAGGTGTGTCCGGCCGGCGCCGCCAAGCTGGGCCAGAAGCTCTGCAGCAAAAAGGCGGGCGGACAGGTGCCCGAGTATCCGCGCCAGGAGCTGCCCGATGCCACCAAGTGGGACCACACCAAGTGGTCGCCCAACTACCGCAACGATAACCGCATCGAGACGCACGAGTCCGGCACCGCTCCCTGCAAGACGGCCTGCCCCGCGCACGTTGCCGTTCAGGGCTATTTGAAGCTCGCGGCTCAGGGTCGCTATGACGAGGCGCTGGCACTCATTAAGCGCGAGAACCCGCTGCCCGCTATCTGCGGCCGTGTGTGCAACCGCCGCTGCGAGGACGCCTGCACCCGCGGCCGTGTGGATGCCGCCGTGGCTATCGACGAGGTCAAGAAGTTCATCGCCCAGCGCGATCTGGATGCCGCGACCCGCTACGTCCCGCCCGTGGTGACCCCAACGCGTGCCGGCGGCTTCGACCAGAAGATCGCCATCGTCGGTGCCGGTCCGGCCGGCCTGTCCTGCGCTTTCTATCTGGCCGAGAAGGGCTACAAGCCCGTCGTGTTCGAGAAGAACGAGCGCCCGGGCGGCATGCTCACCTACGGCATTCCCAGCTTTAAGCTGCAGAAGGATGTTATCGAGGCCGAGGTCGAGATCATTCGCCTGATGGGTGCCGAGTTCCGCTATGGCGTGGAGGTCGGTCGTGATGTGACGCTCGACGAGCTGCGCGAGCAGGGCTTTAAGGCCTTCTACGTTGCCATTGGCTGCCAGGGCGGCCGCCTTGCCGGTATTCCGGGCGAGGATGCCGTGGACGTGACCGTGGCCGTCGACTTCCTTCGCGAGGTTAACAGCGGCAAGATCGATACCCTGTCCGGCCGCACCATTGTGGTGGGCGGCGGCAACGTGGCCATCGACGTTGCCCGCAACGCCTGCCGTCTGGGTTCCGAGCACGTTGAGATGTTCTGCCTGGAGAGCGAGGTCCAGATGCCCGCCAGCGAGGAGGAACGTCGCGAGGCCGTTGAGGACGGCGCTCACATCAGCTGCGGCTGGGGCCCCAAGGAGATTCACCTGGACGAGGCCGGTCGTGTGTGCGGTATCACCTTCAAGCGCTGCACGCGTGTCTTTGACGACGAGGGCCGTTTTGCGCCCGAGTACGACGAGAACGATCTGCGCCGTGTCGATGCCGACCGCGTGGTCATGTCCATCGGCCAGTCCATCGTGTGGGGCGACCTGCTGGCTGGCTCCAAGGTGGAGCTCGGCCGTGGTCAGGGCGCCCTTGCCGATCCCCAGACCTACCAGACCGCCGAACCCGACATCTTTGTGGGCGGCGACGTCTATACCGGCCCCAGCTTTGCCATCGATGCCATCGCCGCCGGTCACGAGGCCGCCGTGTCCATCCATCGCTTTGTGCAGCCGGGCTCCACGCTCACCATCGGCCGCAACCAGCGCCGCTATACCGCGCTCGACCGCGACGATGTCGTGATCGAGAGCTACGACAACGCGAGCCGCGAGGTTGCGCATGTGGACCGCGAACGCGAGAAGGCTGCGCCGTTTAGCGAGTATGTTGAGACCTTTACCGAGGAGCAGGTGCGCGCCGAGACCGCCCGCTGCCTGGGCTGCGGCGCCTCGATCGTCGACCCCAACAAGTGCATCGGCTGCGGCCTGTGCACCACCAAGTGCGCGTTCGACGCCATCCATCTGGATCGCGACCGCCCCGAGTGCTCCACGATGGTCAAATACGAGCAAAAGCTCCCGAGCCTGGGCAAGTATGCTTTGAAGCGCGCCATCAAGATTAAATTTGGTAGGAAATAAGTAGCCATAACGGGAACGGCGAAAGGATTAATAGTGCACGAGCTCGGGATTGTGTATCACATCATTCGTGATGTTGAGAACGTGGCGCGTGCCAATGGCGTGCGTCGCGTTTCGAGCGTGACGTTGCTGCTGGGCGAAGTCTCGGGCGTCGTTCCCGACTTGCTGCTCGACGCTTGGCGCTGGGCAGCAGATAAAAAGCCTATCACCGGGGGCGCGGAGCTTATCGTGGAGCCTGTCGAAGCCGTGACGCATTGCGGGGCGTGCGGCCTTGACTATGCGACAGTCGAGCACGGCAAGATCTGCCCCCATTGCGGTAGCGGCGAGACATACCTGCTGCAGGGCCAGGAGGTCATGATCAAGCAGATCGAGACCCCCGACGAGGACCCGGCAGACGCTGCTCCTGACGGCCTCTCCGACGCCCCCGATGCCGTCGACGCCGCCAACCCACTCCACATCGCCTAGGATTCCCTATAAGTTGCGGTGAAATAGTTCCTAAATTCAGCCTTCTGGCTCTTAAACAAGAACTATTCCACCGCAACTATTTTGAGTGGTTTCGTAAACCATAAGTCACAAAAAAAGTCAAGCCATGTCTGTTTAAACAAAATGGCGGCAGTACAAGCGCATTCGCGCTTGCCTAAAATCGATATTAATGAACAGCCTGCTTGTATCTGTAAAAGGCATGGCTTGATGAGCGACGCCTTGTCGTGTAATGAGTCAAAAAGCAGTAACGTAATCAACTTGTAACAAACTTAGACATTTAAACAAATAATCCAACCTTTTGCG
>CAUEUQ010000098.1:0-6286 GCA_959021215.1 uncultured Collinsella sp.
GCCGTATCTCTTCCTGTCCCGCGAGCCGCTTGCATGTGCGGCTGGCAAGAAGAATAAATACCTTGTTAAGGTACAGGCGTCGCATTTCCTGATCGACACCTCTGCCAAGACCTATGGCTCGCTGCTGTCGCCCGACCGCGCTTTGGAGTATGGCGATTATCCAGCTACGGCGGGAAAGTCGGACTCATTCCTTACGTACGCCACGGTGCGCAACAGCCAGGGTATACCAGAGACGGTCACTGCACGCCTATTCTCTCTTTAAGCTTAGAGGGGTTAAAAAGGCGCCAACAGGGGAATAAACGCGTTGTAATTGTGAGTACCGCCCGCCGAGCTGCCGCGTCATAGCGGCATCCGGCGGGCTCAGGTGCGTTAAAATGGGCTTGTTCTTAGCTAATTGAGACAGGGGGGCCGTGTTATGGCTTCAGATGCAAAAAAGATTCTGCTGGTCGAGGATGAGAAGGCAATCCGTGACGCCGTCGCTGCCTATCTCGAGCGCGAAGGCTACTGGGTTGTGGGCGTCGGCGACGGTCAGTCCGCGATCGAGGAGTTCGAGAAGCATCAGTTCGACCTGGTCGTGCTCGACCTTATGCTCCCCAAGATTCCCGGCGAGCGCGTTTGCCGCACCATTCGCGATACCTCGGATGTCCCCATCATCATGCTGACGGCTAAGGGCGAGATCGAGGACCGTATTATCGGTCTTGAGCTCGGCGCCGATGACTATCTGATTAAGCCGTTCTCGCCGCGCGAGCTCGTCGCCCGCGTTCGTGCTCTGTTCCGCCGTGCCCATCAGGCCGACGAGCCCGCCGTCGAGGTGCTCGACTTCGGCGATCTGGTCATCGATATCTCGGGCCACAAGATCTTGGTCGAGGGCAAGGAAGTCGATCTGACGGCTTCCGAGTTCAAGCTGCTCACCACGCTTGCCCGCCATCCCGGCCGTGTGTATAACCGCATGGAGCTGGTCGAGAAAGTGCTCGGGTATGACTTTGAGGGCTATGAGCGCACCATCGATAGCCACGTGAAGAATCTTCGTGCCAAGCTGGGCGATGATCCCAAGAAGCCCAAGTGGCTCTACACCGTCCATGGTGTCGGCTATCGCTTCGAGGCTCCGGCCAAGACCGATAAGTCGGACGAGAAATAGGGAAATCACATATGACACCTGCGCGCTTTGAAATCGGACAAAAGCACAAGCAGGAGAGCGAGGCGGGTTCCAAGGCTAGTTGGAACACGCCTCGTTCCGATTCACGGCCAACGATGAGCTATCCCTCGCGCATGGCACTTGCTTTTGCTCTGACATCGCTCATGACGGTATTGGTGCTGGTGGGCGTTGTCTCTGTTGTGTGGGGCACGGTCTTTTCGGATTACACACGCTCCAATATCGTCGAAATCGCAAATTCCGCTGCCGAGAAGTTGGCAACCTCATATGAGGAAAACGGCTCTTGGACCGCGGGAGAACTGCGCACGGTCGCAACGTCGAGTTTGGTTTCCGACGATCTGGGTATGCAGGTCGTCAATAAAAAGGGCGTGATCGTTTATGACGATTCCTGGCCCTCGGCAAGCGCCACCGCCGATGTACGCGAAAACCAGGCTACGACCGACGACACGAGCGGCAAGAGGGCATCGCATAGCCCGGTCTCGTCTGCTCCAACCGACTCCGATAGCGTTGCTAACGTCGAGATTGTAACGTCTTCCGGCGAGCATGTCGGACAGGTAAAGCTGTGGGCCATCGGCTCCGACGCTCTGCTCACCAAGGCGGACTCTGCGTTTAGGGAGAAGACCTTTAACGCCATGGCCCTCGCCGCGGTTGTTGCAATCTGCATTTCGGTCGTTATCGGATCGCTCGTGTCGCGCATGCTCACCAAGCCGATTCATAGCATCACCAGTACCGCAAAGCAAATCCGTGACGGCGACCTGTCGGCTCGCACGGGACTGCGCGGTGATGACGAGATCGATCAGCTGGGTGAGACCTTCGATGAGATGGCCACTTCGCTCGAGAAGGATATGAAACACGAGAAGCGCCTGACCTCAGACGTTGCACACGAGCTTCGCACGCCGCTTATGGCCATGCTCGCAACGGTCGAGGCCATGCAGGATGGCGTGTATCCCACCGACGATGAGCATTTGGAGACCGTTGCTTCCGAGACGCGTCGCCTGGCTCGTCTGGTGCAGCAGATGCTCGACCTGTCGCGCATGGAAAACAGCACGGCTCCGCTCAACCTTGAGCCGGTGGACATGGTTCCTTTCGTGCGTTCCATCGTTAATGCCCAGGAGCGCCTGTTTGTCGACCGCGATCTGCGCCTGCGTTTTGCGGACGAGACCCAGGGTCACGACGATGTCGTCGAGGCCGATCCCGACATGATCACGCAATGTGTTATCAACCTCATGAGCAACGCCATGCGCTACACCCCCGAGGGCGGTTGGGTCGTGGTGTCGGTGCTCAGTGACCGCAAGCACGTCAGCATTGCCGTTTCTGATACCGGCATCGGTATTGCCAAGGACGATTTGTCGCGCATCTTCGGGCGGTTTTGGCGCGCCGATGCCAGCCGCGCCCGCGAAGCTGGCGGCCTGGGCGTTGGCCTCGCCGTGACCAAGCAGATCGTCGAGCGTCACCATGGCTACATATCCGTGGAGTCGGAGCTTGGAAAGGGTACGACTTTTACAATTCATCTGCCCCGCGAGCACACGGCAGACGCGGCATCTACTACAATGGAGCACTAGCTTTTCGCTATTCGGTGAAGGAGGGGCCGCGTCCCTGCCGCTCCGAGTTTGCGAAAACATGCGGGAAAGAACCCGCATTTCTGTCGTATTTAGGTAAGGAGTGACTCACGTGACAACGATGGAGCGTCGTCCGGATTCCCGTGGCAAGGTTCGTGATATTTACGATGCCGGTGAAAACCTGCTGATGGTCGCCACCGACCGCATTTCTGCGTTCGACTTCATTCTTCCCGACGAGATTCCGTTTAAGGGAGAGGTGCTCAATCGCATCTCGGCATTCTGGTTCGATAAGTTTGCCGACATCGTTCCCAACCATCTCGTTTCCATCGACCCGGCGGATTTCCCCGAGGAGTTTGCTGAGTATCGTGACTACCTCGCTGGCCGCGCCATGCTGGTTAAGAAGGCCCAGACGATTCCTATCGAGTGCATCGTCCGCGGCTATCTGACCGGTTCGGGCAAGAAGACCTACGACGAGAACGGCACCGTCTGCGGCATCCAGCTGCCTGAGGGCCTGACCGAGGCTTCCAAGCTTCCCGAGCCGTTGTTCACGCCGTCCACGAAGGCCGAGATCGGTGACCACGACGAGAACATCTCGTTCGAGCGTTGCTGCGAGATCGTGGGCGAGGACATCGCCACGCAGATTCGTGACCTTTCCCTCAAGATCTACAAGGCCGCTGCCGAGTACGCCGCGACCCGTGGCATCATCATTGCCGACACCAAGTTCGAGTTTGGTGTCATCGATGGCAAGGTCACGCTGATCGACGAGTGCCTCACGCCCGACTCCAGCCGTTTCTGGCCTGCTGCCAGCTACGAGGAGGGCAAGATCCAGCCTAGCTACGACAAGCAATTCGTCCGCAATTGGCTCAAGGCCAACTGGGATATGACGGGGGAGACCCCGCACCTGCCCGCCGAGGTCATCGATGGCACGTCCGAGCGCTATCGCGAGGCCTTCCAGATCATCACGGGCTCCCAGTTCACAAGCATGAAGGAGAACGCATAAGTGAGTACCCGTAGCGCCACGAACAAGCGCACGCAATCCCACGAAGTTACCGGGGTTGCGCGCAAGTCTGCCGCATCTGCTAAGCCCGCCCGCCAAGCAGCGAGCTCCGTTCGCGTCGTGCCGGCTTCGTCTAAGGCACGCCGCAAAGAGCTCGAGAAGGGCGAGAACCTCGAGGGCCTCTCTAAAGAGGAGAAGCGCGCCCGCAAGGCTAAGCAGCGCGCCAAGGAGGACCGCATCTATACGGTGTCGAATATCCTCCTCAAGCAGGACGAGGACTACACCAAGCGCCGTCGCATCTGGTGGATTGTGCTCGCCATTGGCATGGTGCTCGTCGTGGCAATTTGGGCCTCGCTGTACTTCGCTCCCGCTGGCATGGTGTCCAGCCCTGTCCAGATGGTCGGCATTGTTTTGTCCTACGTCATCATTTTGGGCGACTTTATCTATGACTTCGCTCGTATTCGTCCCTTGCGCAACATGTACCGCGCGCAGGCCGAGGGCATGTCCGAGAACAAGCTCAACGCTCTTATTGAGCGCGCGGCTGCCGAGGAGGACAAGAAGGACTCCAAGAAGAAGTAGCGTTTGCATACATACTTATCGCTAAGATATAAGGCGCGTCGTTTTTGCGGCGCGCCTTTTTACTGTTCTATAGATAGATGGAGTGGCACATGATTCGAGCTGCCCTGACGGTCGAAGAGGCTCTGGAGGGCATGAAGGCCCTGGAGCCCAAGATTAAAAACTACGCGCGCCTGGTCGTCCGCAAGGGCGTAAACGTCAAGCCCGGCCAGGAGGTCGTCGTTCAGTCTCCGGTTGAGTGCGCGCCGTTTGCGCGCGTGGTGGTCGCGGAGGCCTATGCTGCCGGCGCCGGCCACGTGACGGTCATCTGGGCCGATGATGCCGTGACGTGGCTCACGTACGAGCATGTCGAGAAAAGCTATTTTGAGCAGACGCCCGAGTGGAAGCGCCTGCAGCTGGATTCCCTGGCCCAGGACGGTGCCTGCTTTATCTTTATCGAGGGTGCGGACCCCGCCGCCCTTAAGGGCATCGATCCCGCTAAGCCCGCTGCAGCTTCTAAGGCAAAGAACACGCAGTGCAAAGTTTTCCGCCGTGGACTGGATTACAACATCAATCCGTGGTGCATCGCCGGCGCTCCGGTCGTGGCTTGGGCGCGCGAGGTGTTCCCGGGAGACGCCGATGAGGTTGCAATCTATAAGCTGTGGAATGCGATTCTGCACACCGCTCGAGCCGATGGCCAGGACCCAGAGAGCGACTGGGAGCTCCATGACGCCGCATTCGAAAAGAACCTGCGTTTCCTGAACGACAATCGTTTCGACTGCCTGCATTACACCGCGGCAAATGGAACCGATCTGACGATTGGCATGACGAAGGGTCACGAGTGGGCCGGCGGCAAGGGCAAGACGCCCGATGGGCACCCCTTCTTCCCCAACATTCCCACCGAGGAAGTCTTCACTTCGCCCGATCGCATGCGCGCCGACGGTATCGTGTACTCGGCCATGCCGCTCATCCACCACGGCAATAAAGTCGACGATTTTTGGATTAAGTTCGAGGGCGGTCGCGTGGTGGACTACGACGCCCGCGTGGGCAAGGCAACGCTCGCAAGTATCATCGATACTGACGAGGGCGCTGCTCACCTGGGAGAGGTCGCGCTCATTTCCAAGAACACGCCGATCCGCGAAAGTGGTGTTCTGTTCTACGATACGCTCTATGACGAGAACGCTAGCTGCCATCTCGCGCTAGGTGTCGGTTTCCCCGAATGCATCGAGGGTGGGTACGACATGTCCAAGGAGGAGCTCCTGGAGCATGGTGTTAACGTCTCGAGCACGCACGTCGATTTTATGATCGGCACGGACGACATCGATATTACGGGCATTACGCCTGATGGACGTGAAGTTGTGATTTTCCAGAACGGCCAATGGAGTTGGGAATAGTCCCAGACCGTGGTACAATGCCACCCGCGGGCCGTTAGCTCAGCTGGCAGAGCAGGGGACTTTTAATCCCAAGGTCCAGGGTTCGAACCCCTGACGGCCCACCATAGAATAGAAAAGCGACTGGCGGATGCCGGCCGCTTTTTTGTTACCGCGGCACGGGTTCGAACCCGAAAGGGCGCGGAGCTGAGTAAACGCGTGAGCGTTTGCCAGCGCAGCGCGCAAGGCGCGAAAGCGCCGCAGCGGCCGCCTGCGGAGCAGGCTGAACCCCTGACGGCCCACCCAAAGATTGTTGAGACGGTCAACTTCGGTTGGCCGTCTTTTTTGTTGCCGGTGCACGGGTTCGAACCCGTATCTATCTATATATAAGAACGCTTGGCGAACAAAACCCGCCTTTTACCGATGGGAAACAAATAGCTGATGCCTTTGGAGTAAAGTAGCGCTCCAGAGATGACCGATGTCTCAATACTCATAAAACAGCTGGTCATCGCCAATATCAGAAGCTGCTGCTTCGAATACGGCCTCAGCGAAGCAACTGAGGGTTCTATTCATTTGTGAACAAATTATGGAGTGCGCGATTCCCGCCCCCGGGACCCCTCCGGTCTGGCAATATATCTCCTTGCCGCGCGGC
>CAUEUQ010000099.1:0-6173 GCA_959021215.1 uncultured Collinsella sp.
GCTCTCCGTCTTGCGCAGGACTGTAGAGCAGGGACCTTAATATATTTCTCCGGCCCTCGCCGTGCTCGGGAGACGTGCCACGCACTTTACCTGCGTAAACAATGTGAGTGAAATATGAATCTCGATGGATACGCCCGCAGCCGTGTATACTAAACAGCTGTGTGAAACCAGGGGAGTATTCTGGCTGGACAAAATGCCTGCTTAATAGGGTTGTCAGGTAGTCCGGACGCTATACAAGGCTGGGGAGCACGTCGTGTAAGTAGTGGTCCTCTAGGGGCGTACGCTCGGTGGTGTACGCATTGTCCCAAGACCACGCGAGAGTTGGGATCATATCTTGATCAGCATGATTCTCGGCCGCAAGATTGGCATGACCCAGGTTTGGGACGAGGACGACAACGTCGTTCCCGTCACGGTCATCCAGGCTGGCCCCTGCGCTGTCTCGCAGGTTAAAACTCAGGCAACCGACGGCTATGATGCCGTCCAGATCGGTTTCGGCGACATCAAGGCCAAGAACGTGAACAAGCCCATGGCTGGTCACTTCGCCAAGGCTGGCGTCGAGCCTGTCCGCTTCCTTCGTGAGGTCCGCGTCGAGAACGGCGAGGAGCACAAGGTCGGCGAGGTCGTCACCGTCGCTGATTTCGCTGATGTCGAGAAGGTCGACGTCATCGGTACCTCCAAGGGTAAGGGCTTCCAGGGTCGCATTAAGCGCTGGGGTCAGCGCCGCGGTCCTATGACGCATGGTTCTCACTTCCAGCGTCACCCCGGTTCTATCGGTCAGTGCGCCTATCCTGCGCGCGTCCTCAAGGGCGTTAAGATGGCCGGTCACATGGGTAACGAGCGCGTTACCGTCAAGAACCTTTCCGTTGTCCGCATCGATGCCGAGCAGAACCTCATCTTGGTCAAGGGCGCTGTCCCGGGTGCCAAGAATGGTCTCGTCGCCATCCGTATGGCCTAAGGGCCCAGCCCATTTAGCCCAGCGTCATACCAAGGAGAACACTTAAATGGCAAAGTTTGAAGTAAAGAACAGCGAGGGCAAGAAGGTCGCCGAGGCCGAGCTCGCCGCTGAGGTGTACGGCATCGAGCCGAACATCCACGTTATGCACCACATCGTCAAGTGCCAGATGGCCTCTTGGCGTCAGGGCACCCAGTCTGCTAAGGGTCGCTCTGAGGTTTCCGGTGGCGGCAAGAAGCCTTGGCGTCAGAAGGGCACCGGCCGTGCCCGTCAGGGTTCCATCCGTGCTGCCCAGTGGCGTCACGGTGGCGTTGTCTTCGCCCCCAAGCCCCGTTCCTACGCTAAGCGTATGAACAACAAGGAGGTCAAGCTGGCTATGCGCTCCGCGCTGTCCGCCAAGCTGGCCGATGGCGAGCTCGTGCTCGTCGACGACTACGGCTTCGAGAAGCCTTCCACCAAGGCTGCCGTCGCCATGCTCAAGGCTCTCGGCCTTGAGGGCAAGCGTCTGACCATCATCGTTCGCGATGAGGACGTCAACGCCTACCTGTCGTTCCGCAACATTCCCAAGACGTTCATCATCACTGCCGACGAGGCCAATACCTACGATCTCGTCAACAACAACGCTGTGCTGATGCCCGCCGACATCGCCGCTCACTTCGGGGAGGTGCTTGCATAAATGACCGCCCACGAGATCATCATCCGTCCGATCGTGTCCGAGCGTTCCTTCTCCGGCATGGAGCTGAACAAGTACACGTTCGAGGTCGCCAAGGATGCTAACAAGTATCAGATCAAGGACGCTGTCGAGGAGATCTTCGGCGTCAAGGTCGTTCGCGTGAACACCCTGACGGTCAAGCCCAAGACCAAGCGCGTGCGCTATGTCGCCGGCAAGACCCGTTCTTGGAAGAAGGCCATCGTCACGCTGGCCGAGGGCGACACCATCGAGGTCTTTGGCAACCAGGCCTAAGGCTCGCTGCTGTTGAGTGAGCTCATGCCTCCCAAATAGGGGAGGCGAGAGCTCAAGGTTTCGGGCGTATAAAATGGACACGCCCGGAACCGTGTATACGTCCGGTGTCATCGCACCCGAGGCAGAACCTCGAATCCCTGTCTGCGATGGCTAACGGATTCCTATTGAAAGGGATTGTAATGGCTGTAAAGCACCTTAAGCCGACCTCCGCTGGTAGGCGTTGGCAGACGATCTCCGACTTCTCCGAGATTACCTGCACCAAGCCCGAGAAGTCTCTTCTCGAGCCCCTGCCCAAGAAGGCCGGTCGTAACAACAACGGCCGAATCACCACCCGCCACCAGGGCGGCGGCGTGAAGCGTCGTTACCGCGTGATCGACTTCAAGCGCAACAAGGACGGCGTGCCCGCCAAGGTTGCCACGATCGAGTACGATCCGAACCGTTCCGCTCGCATCGCTCTGCTGCACTACGCTGACGGTGAGAAGCGCTACATCCTGGCCCCCAAGGGCCTCGAGGTCGGTCAGACCATCATGTCCGGTTCTGACGCCGACATCAAGCCGGGCAACGCTCTGCCCCTCGCCGACATCCCCGTCGGTACGCTCATCCACGCCGTCGAGTTCCAGCCGGGCAAGGGCGCTGCTATCGCCCGTTCCGCCGGTAACTCCTGCCAGCTGATGGGTAAGGAGGGCAAGTACGCTATCGTCCGTATGCCTTCCTCCGAGATGCGCCGCATCCTCGTTACCTGCCGCGCCACCGTCGGTGAGGTCGGCAACGCCGATCACTCCAACATCGTCATCGGCAAGGCCGGCCGTAAGCGTCACATGAACGTGCGCCCGACCGTCCGCGGTACCGTCATGAACCCTGTCGACCACCCGCACGGCGGTGGCGAGGGCAAGAACCACACCTCTGGTCGTCCCTCTGTTACCCCCTGGGGTAAGCCGACGAAGGGCCTTCGTACGCGCAAGAAGAAGAAGGTCTCGAACCAGCACATCATTCGTCGCCGTAAGAAGTAATTTCGGATACCGAGTTTTAGGAGAAAGCACTTATGAGCAGAAGTCTCAAAAAGGGCCCGTTCGTGGAGACTCGCCTTCTCTCGCGTATCACCGCGATGAACGAGGCTGGCAAGAAGGACGTCGTGAAGACCTGGTCCCGCGCGTCCACTATCTTCCCCGAGATGGTTGGTCACACCATCGCCGTCCACGACGGCCGCAAGCATGTGCCCGTGTATGTTACCGAGTCCATGGTTGGTCACAAGCTCGGCGAGTTCGCGCCGACTCGTACGTTCCGTGGCCACAAGGCCAAATAGGGGGTTAACCGTAAATGGCAACTAAGTCTATTGAAACTGAGGCCACCGAGGTTCGCGCCGTCGCTAAGTACGTGCGTGTTTCCCCCAGCAAGGCCCGCCTGGTGGTCGATCTGATCCGCCGCAAGCCTGTCGCTCAGGCCTTCGACATCCTCCACTTCTGCGACCGCGCCGTCGCCGTGGATGTCGAGAAGGTTCTCCGTTCCGCCGTTGCGAACGCCGAGAACAACAACGGTCTGCGTGCCGACAACCTGGTTGTCGCCGCTGCCTATGTTGACGAGGGTCCGACGCTTAAGCGCATCCGTCCCCGCGCCAAGGGTTCCGCTTCTCGCATTCTGAAGCGTACTTCCCACATCACCGTCGTCGTTGCTCCTCGAAAGGAGGCGTAAAGCTGTATGGGTCAGAAAGTCTACCCCACCGGCTTCCGTCTTGGCATCACCGAGAACTGGCGCTCCCGCTGGTTCGCAGAGAAGGATTACGCTAAGACCCTCGGTAACGATCTCGAGATCCGCAAGTACCTCGAGAAGCGTCTTTCCCGCGCAGCTGTCTCCCGCGTCGAGATCGAGCGCGCTGGCGACAAGGTGAAGGTCATCATCCTCACCGCTCGCCCTGGCGTTGTCATCGGCAAGAAGGGTGCCGAGATCGATACCCTCCGCACCGAGCTCGAGAAGGTCGCTGGCGTCTCCAAGGGCCAGCTCTCCGTCGACGTTGTCGAGATCAAGCGCCCCGAGCTCGACGCCAACCTCGTTGCTCAGTCCATCGCCGAGCAGCTCGAGGGCCGCGTTGCCTTCCGTCGCGCTATGCGCAAGGCTGTCCAGTCCGCCCGCAAGGCCGGCGCTAAGGGCATCCGTATCCAGTGCTCCGGTCGTCTCGGCGGTGCCGAGATGGGCCGTCGTGAGTGGTACCGCGAGGGTCGCGTGCCTCTGCACACCCTCCGTGCCAAGATCGACTACGGCACGGCTGTCGCCAGCACCACCATGGGTGCCTGCGGCGTGAAGGTCTGGATCTACCTGGGCGAGAAGCTCCCGGGCCAGCCTGTTCCCAACCCTGCACTCGAGGGCTCTTCCCGTCCTCGTCGTCGTAACTCCGAGAGGAGGGGTCAGTAGTGCTTGCCCCTAAGCGTATTCTTCACCGCAAGGTGCAGCGTGGCTCCATGAAGGGCCAGGCCAAGGGTAATACCGAGCTGCATTTCGGCGAGTTTGGTATCCAGGCTCTCGAGGCCCATTGGATCACCAACCGTCAGATCGAGGCCGCTCGTATTGCCATGACCCGCTACATGAAGCGTGGCGGTCGTGTCTACATCACGATCTTCCCCGATAAGCCCATCACCAAGAAGCCTGCCGAGACTCGCATGGGTTCTGGTAAGGGTAACCCCGAGGAGTGGGTGGCCGTCGTCAAGCCCGGCCGCATCATGTTCGAGGTCAAGGGCGTGCCCGAGGAGGTCGCTCGCGAGGCTCTGCGTCTTGCACAGCACAAGCTTCCCATCAAGACCAAGATTGTTGCTGCCAAGAACGCTGAGCAGCGCATCGAGAAGGAGATGGCTGAGGAGGCCGCTCTCGAGGCCAAGTGGGCTGCTGAGGACGCCGCCGCCGCCAAGGAGGAGAACTAATGAAGCCCGCAGAGATTCGTGAGCTCTCGGACGCTCAGCTCGTTGAGAAGCTGAAGGAAATGCGCGCCGAGCTCTTTAACCTTCGTTTCCAGATGGCCACCAGCCAGCTGGACAACACCGCTCGCGTCAACACCGTGAAGAAGGACATCGCTCGCGTCCTCACGGAGCAGCGCGCCCGCGAGATCGCAGCGGAGAAGTCCGCTGTCGCCGAGTAGGACCTAAGGAGAGAACATGACTGATTCGCGTAACTCGCGTAAGGTCCGTACGGGTGTCGTTACCTCCGTCTCCGGTGCCAAGACCATCGTTGTCACCATCACCGAGCGCAAGCGTCACCCCAAGTACGGCAAGATGATGACCAGCTCCAAGAAGCTGCACGCTCACGACGAGGAGTGCACGGCTGGCGTGGGCGACACCGTCCGCGTTATGGAGACCCGTCCTATGTCCAAGATGAAGCGTTGGCGCCTCATCGAGGTCGTCGAGCGCGCTAAATAAGCAGTCGCTCTTACGACTTGTACGTTTCCGAAGATGTGCGTATGCCTGGCTTGCATACCACGGGCCGTATAAAGGCTGCGCACCTCTCTTCGGTTCTTAGTTCGGAGGAACATCTACCATGATTCAGATGCAAACCATGCTGAACGTCGCCGACAACTCCGGCGCTCGCAAGATTCGCTGCATCAAGGTGCTTGGCGGTTCCAAGCGTCGTTATGCAGGCATCGGCGATGTGTTCATCGGTGCTGTCCAGGAGGCTACCCCTGGCGCCAACGTCAAGAAGAAGGACGTTGTCCGTTGCGTCGTCGTTCGCACCGTTAAGGAGATCCGCCGCAAGGATGGCTCCTACATTCGCTTTGATGAGAACGCCTGCGTTGTCATCAACAACGATGGTTCGCCCGTCGGCACCCGTATCTTCGGGCCCGTCGCTCGCGAGCTTCGTGACAAGAAGTACATGAAGATCGTCTCGCTCGCTCCCGAGACCCTGTAGTTAGGGGAGATATATGTATATCAAGAAGGGCGATAAGGTCCAGGTTCTCTCTGGTAAGGATCGCGGCAAGCAGGGCGTTGTCCTGCGTGCTCTCCCCGCCGAGAACAAGGTCGTTGTCGAGGGCGTTTCGGTCGTCAAGAAGGCCGTCAAGCCCAACGCTGCCAACCAGCAGGGCGGCATCGTTTCGCAGGAGGCTCCTATCGACGCCTCCAACGTCAATCTCGTTTGCCCCGAGTGCGGTAAGGTTACCCGCGTCGGTCACGAGAAGGACGGCAAGAACAAGCTGCGCGTCTGCAAGAAGTGCGGCCACAAGTTCTAAGCTGCCCGCAACATCAAGTTGCTAGCAAAGGCCCGGATGCCCCAAGGCAC
>CAUEUQ010000100.1:0-6060 GCA_959021215.1 uncultured Collinsella sp.
CCCAATCTTGTATGAGGAACGTCAACACGATTGGATGACTGCTTTTGTAAGGAGCTTGGCCATGGACATCAAGACGATTGGCGTTGAGGAATGGCTCAACGTTTGGGAGAAGAACGCCACGTGGGACATCGCCCAGTCGACGATCTCGTCGCTCACCATGGGCGAGCTGCGCGCGCTCGATGAACAGGACGACGCCACGTTCTACGAGCGCCTGGACCGCGAGAAGATGAACTACGGCTGGATCGAGGGCTCGCCGGAGTTTAAGGCCGAGGTTGCCAAGCTGTATCGTCGGGAGGTCAATCCCGATCACATTCTGCAGACCAATGGCTGCACGGGCGCTAACCTCAACGCCATCATGGCTGTGGTCGAGCCCGGCGACCATGTTATCGCCGAGTGGCCCACCTACGCGCCGCTCTACGAGATTCCGCGCACGCTGGGCGCCGAGGTCGAGTATTGGGAGCTTCGCGAGGAGCTCGGCTGGAAGCCCGATATCGAGGAACTCAAGCGCTTGGTGCGCCCCAACACCAAGCTCATCTGCATCAACAACGCATCGAACCCCATCGGTACGGTGCTCGATGCCGATATGCTCGGCCAGATTGCCGAGATCGCTCGTTCGGTGGGCGCCTACGTGCTGTGCGACGAGGTGTATCTGCCGCTCGAAAACACTGAGTCCTTTATGTCG
This sequence comes from uncultured Collinsella sp., assembly GCA_959021215.1. Taxonomy (GTDB): domain Bacteria; phylum Actinomycetota; class Coriobacteriia; order Coriobacteriales; family Coriobacteriaceae; genus Collinsella. The sequence goes on from CAUEUQ010000100.1 coordinate 683, forward strand.
ATGGTCGACGTGTACGAGAAAGCCATCGTCACCAACTCGTTGTCGAAGACCTATTCGACGCCTGCGGCCCGCGTGGGCTGGGTCGTGGCAGACGAAGAGATATCCAGCCGCATCCGCACCTATCGCGATTACACCATGATCTGCGGCGGTGTGTTCAACGACGCCCTGGCGACCTATGTGCTTGAGCACAAGGATAAGATTCTCGAGCGCAATCGCAAGATCGTGTTTGGCAACCGCGATATCGCGCAGGCTTGGATCGATACGCAGCATCGCGTTTCCTGGACGGCCCCGCAGGGCGTGTCCACCTCGTTTATCCAGCTGGATATTCCCGAGGACGACGAGGGGTTCTGCAAGCGCCTGCTATCCGAGAGGGGAGTGCTGCTGGTACCCGGCAGCCGCTTTGAGCTTCCCTGTGGCGCACGCCTGGGCTACTGCACGAGCGAGGACGTTCTGCGCGAGGGCCTGAGGCTTTTGGGCGAGGCACTGGCGGAGTTCGATCGCTAGGATTCCGATGGTCTTCGGGGGTCTTATCCAAATTAGCCGAAGATAATCGAAAACGGACCCGTTTCATAGGGGAAGCGGGTCCGTTTTTCTATACCGAGAAGTCAAGTTGTTACAAATGGGGCCGTAAAGCGAGCCGGTATCCGCTGGGCCTTATACTGAGTTTCCGGTGAACGGTATCAAGCGTCTGGTAAACGGTAATTTATTTACCAGAAATGAATAGGACAAACTTTTTTCTGAATAAAAATGAAAATGGTTGAGACGCGGTATGAACCGCTAATTCTATTCATAGCTTTAGTGGAAATATGCAATTTGAGGATGGTTTAACAAAGTTAAGTTCCATTTGATTTTAGGATTGAAAACGCGTTTAAGCACGTAAATACGCTTTATTAAGATGAAGTGTGCCATGCGTGAAGTATATGTGTATGCCGTTCACCCCCTATAAAAAACCGTTCGGGGGCAAGGTGGAAGTATGGGCTGATTTTGGATATAAATATGTCGTCAGCAATAACGCCTCACACGGAGGGGCGCTAACGAATCGGCCCTGACAAGGGCCCGAAAGAAAGGTAGGAGGCCATGACGAAAGGTCTGCACGTGCCTTCCGAGATCGGCAAGCTCAGGAAGGTCTGCCTGCACCGTCCCGGCGACGAGCTCCTCAACCTGCCGCCCGACGAGCTCGAGCGACTCCTGTTCGACGACGTCCCGTTCCTGGAGGTCGCGCAGCAGGAGCATGACACCTTCGCCCAGATCCTGAGGGACCAGGGCGTGGAGGTCCTCTATCTCGAGAACCTCGTCGCCGAGGTGTTCGACCAGGTCCCCGGCGCCCGCGCCGAGTTCACCGACCAGTACATCGCCGAGGCCGGCATCCGCGGCCAGCACATGCCGCAGATCGTCCGCGAGAAGCTGGACTCCATCGAGGACAACCTCGAGTTCGTCAAGAAGACCATGGCCGGCATGACCAAGTCCGAGATCGACATGCCCCTCACGGCGTCCACGACCCTCGACTCCCTGGTCAACTCCGAGTCCGAGTCCGACCTGATCATCGACCCGATGCCCAACCTCTACTTCACCCGCGACCCGTTCGCGGTCGTCGGCGAGGGCGTCAACCTCAACCGCATGTACTCGGTCACCCGCAACCGCGAGACCCTGTACGGCAAGTACATCTTCAAGTACCACCCCGACTACAAGGACGTCTCGCTGTACTTCCGCCGCGACTGCCAGTTCCACACCGAGGGCGGCGACGTGCTGAACATCAACGAGAAGACCCTCGCCGTCGGCATCTCCCAGCGCACCCAGGCCGCCGCGATCGACGTCATGGCCCAGAACATCTTCTGGAACTCCGACTCCAAGGTCGAGCGCATCCTGGCCTTCGACATCCCGGTCTCGCGCGCCTTCATGCACCTCGACACGGTCTTCACCCAGATCGACGTCGATAAGTTCACGATCCACCCTGCCATCATGGGCACCCTGCGCGTCTACGAGCTGACCGCCGGCAAGAACCCGGGCGACGTGAACATCCGCCTGATCGAGGACACCCTCGAGCACGTCCTGGAGGACGCCACCGGCGTCGACCAGGTCAAGCTGATCCCCTGCGGCGGCGGCGACCCGATCGCGGCCTCCCGCGAGCAGTGGAACGACGGCTCCAACACCCTGTGCGTCGAGCCCGGCAAGATCTGCGTCTACGCCCGCAACACCGTCACCAACGACGTGCTGTACAAGGAGGGCCTGGACCTTCTCGTCGTGCCCTCCGCCGAGCTCTCCCGCGGCCGCGGCGGCCCGCGCTGCATGAGCATGCCCTTCTGGCGCGAGGACCTCTAAGTTTTCCGTTTCCGGTGCGGTCCCCCTACAACCGCACCGGCTTCGCCCGTTAAACGGGCAACACTAATACTTACGTAATTCATTTCTTCGAAAGGAATCAAACCATGGGTGTCAACCTCTCCGGCCGTAGCTTCCTCAAGCTTCTCGACCTCACTACCGAGGAGATCGAGTACCTGCTCAAGCTCTCCAAGAACTTCAAGGATATGAAGCGCGCTGGCGTTCCGCACCGCTATCTCGAGGGCAAGAATATCGTTCTGCTCTTCCAGAAGACCTCCACTCGTACCCGCTGCGCCTTCGAGGTCGGCGGCATGGATCTGGGCATGGGCGTCACCTACCTCGATCCGGGTTCGTCGCAGATGGGCAAGAAGGAGTCCATCGAGGACACCGCCCGTGTTCTCGGCCGCATGTATGACGGCATCGAGTTCCGTGGCTTTGCCCAGGACGACGTCGAGGAGCTCGCTGCTAAGTCCGGCGTGCCCGTGTGGAACGGCCTGACCACCGAGTGGCATCCCACCCAGATGCTCGCCGACATCTTGACCGTCCAGGAGAACTTCAACTACGACATCAAGGGCAAGACCCTCGTCTTCATGGGCGACTGCAAGAACAACGTCGCTCGCTCCCTCATGGTTGTCTGCTCCAAGCTCGGCATGAACTTCGTGGCCTGCGGCCCCGAGGAGTGCATGCCCGCCGACGACGTCATCGAGGCCTGCAAGCCCATCGCCGAGGCCAACGGCTGCACCATCAAGCTGACCACCGACGTCAAGGACGGCGTCACCGGTGCCGACGTTATCTACACCGACGTGTGGGTCTCCATGGGCGAGCCCGACGAGGTCTGGGCCGAGCGCATCGCTCAGCTCACCCCGTATCGTGTTACCTCCGAGGTCATGGCTATGGCCAACCCGGGCGCCATCTTCCTGCACTGCCTGCCCAGCTTCCACGACACCAACACCACCATTGGCGCCGAGAAGTGCGAGCAGTTCGGCATCACCGAGCAGGAGGTCACCGACGAGGTCTTCGAGAGCCCCGCTTCCAAGGTCTTCGACGAGGCCGAGAACCGCATGCACACCATCAAGGCTGTCATGTACGCCACGCTCAAGTAAGAGCATCTAGCATCTCGCTCGGGGTGTATTGCTGCACACCCCGAGCAGTTTTATCTGGTAATAATCTCGCATCAAGCGGCAGGCACGGCACGGAAGAGCCGCTTCTGGCGAGATCAGTAAATGATTTATGAAGGGGGGATGAGAACTATGACTGAGACCGCTAAGAAAAAGCGCGGTATGCCTTCATCGTTCACCATTCTTCTTGCTCTGCTGGCAATTGTCGCAGTGATTACCGTTATCGTCTCCGGCACGTCCGGCGGCGCGGTTACTGCCGCCCGTCTGAGCGATTTCTGCACCGCCCCGATTAAGGGCTTCGCTGACGCTCTGCCCGTCTGCCTCTTCGTTATGATCCTGGGCGGCTTCCTCGGTATGATGACCGAGACCGGCGCCCTGGACAACGGCATCGCCGTTCTGGTGCAGAAGCTTAAGGGCAACGAGATTATGCTCATTCCCGTGCTGATGCTCATCTTCTCCCTCGGTGGTACTACCTATGGTATGTGCGAGGAGACCGTTCCCTTCTACGCCCTGCTCGCCGCTACCATGATGGCCGCTGGCTTCGACCCCATGGTCGGTGCCGCTACCGTCCTGCTCGGCGCTGGCTGCGGCTGCCTGGGCTCCACGGTTAACCCGTTCGCCGTCGGCGCTGCCGTCGACGCTCTGACCGGCGTTGGCATTGAGGTCAACCAGTCCATCATCATCGGCCTCGGTGCCGTCCTGTGGATTGTCACTACCGCTATGTCCATCTTCTTCGTGATGAGCTACGCCAAGAAGGTCAAGGCTGACAAGGGTTCCACCATCCTGTCGATGCAGGAGCTCAAGGACGCCGAAGAGGCTCACGGCAAGGCTGCTTCCGAGGTCCACAAGGAGGTCAAGCTCACCGGTCGTCAGAAGGGTGTTCTGATTGCCTTCGCCTTCACCTTCGTCGTCATGATCGTCGGCTTCATTCCGCTGGCCGACCTCAACGAGGGCGTCGCTAACTTCTTCGACGCTGGCGCTGTCTACGACGCCGACGGTAACGCCGTCGTCCAGGGCTGGTCTGCCCTGATCACCGGCCTGCCCATTGGCCAGTGGTACTTCGACGAGGCTTCCACCTGGTTCTTCCTCATGGCCGTCCTGATCGGTATCATCGGTGGCCTGTCCGAGAAGCAGATCGTTAACACCTTTATCACCGGCGCTGCCGACATGATGTCCGTTGTTCTCGTCATCGCCCTCGCCCGTGGTATCTCCGTCCTCATGGCTAACACCGGCCTCGACGTCTTCGTCCTCGACGCTGCCGCCAATGCTCTGGCTGGCCTGTCCGGCGTGATCTTCGCTCCCATGAGCTTCCTGGTCTACTTCGGCCTGTCCTTCCTGATCCCCTCGACCTCTGGTATGGCTACCGTCTCCATGCCCATCATGGGACCGCTGGCTGTTAAGCTCGGCTTCTCGCCCGAGGTCATGGTCATGATCTTCTCCGCCGCCATCGGTGTCGTGAACCTGTTCACCCCGACCTCCGGCGCCATCATGGGCGGTCTCGCCCTGGCCAAGATCGAGTGGACGACCTGGCTCAAGTTTGCCCTTAAGCTCATCGTCGCGCTCTCCGTCGTCTGCGCCGTCATCCTGACCGTCGCCTGCGTGCTGATCTAAGTGCCCAACGGGTACCCCACGGAAACCTTGACGATCCTGTAAAGGATCACCTGGTCATCGTCTGTCCGGTGGGGTCAACCCACCGGTAGACTCCTACCTTTAGCCCCCTCCTGTTCCGTGCGCGGGAGGGGGCGCTCTTGTGTTCCGGCGTTTTACCAAACGCCGGAACCACTCGACGCTGCAAGCCCGCCAGAGCGGCAATCTGACGTTCAATCGTCGGGCATGGCCAAAAGGCCTATGCCCTCCTCTTTCACGTCACTTTGCTCGCTCTGGTGGGCTTTCGCTCATATGACCCAATCCGCTGTCAAGAGCCACAATGGCCCCGCCGACCGC
>CAUEUQ010000101.1:0-5845 GCA_959021215.1 uncultured Collinsella sp.
CCATCCAGGACGCCATCATCCGCATGGCCCGCATGCGCGGCAAGTCCACGCGCTGGGTGCTGGGCACCGATCACGCCGGTATCGCTACGCAGACCAAGGTCGACAAGAAACTCAAGAGCGAGGGCATTAGCCGCCTGGAGATCGGTCGCGACAAGTTTGTCGACGCTTGCTGGGATTGGACCCACGAGTACGGCGGCATCATCGTCGAGCAGATCAAGCGTATGGGCTGCTCCGTTGACTTCGATAACGAGCGCTTTACCATGGACGAGGACTACGCGCAGGCCGTGCGCAAGGTCTTCTGCGACTGGTACCACGACGGTCTGATCTACCGCGGCAAGCGCATCGTCAACTGGTGCCCCAACTGCACCACCGCCATCTCGGACGACGAGGCCGAGTACAAGGACGAGAAGGGCCATCTGTGGCACCTGCGCTACCCGCTGACCGAGCCGGTCAACGGCCAGGACTACATCGTCGTCGCCACCACGCGCCCCGAGACCATGCTCGGCGACACGGGCGTCGCCGTTTCCCCGAAGGATCCCGAGAAGGCCGCCTTCGTGGGTAAGACCGTCAAGCTCCCCATCGTCGATCGCGAGATTCCCATCTTTGAGGATTGGCATGTCGACGCCAACTTCGGTTCCGGCTTCGTTAAGGTTACTCCGGCCCACGACCCCAACGATTACGCCATGGGTCAGGCCCACGACCTTCCGCAGATCAATATCTTCGACGAGCACGCGGTGGTCGTCGAGGGCTATGGCGAGTTCACCGGCATGACCCGCGAGGAGTGCCGCGAGGCGGTCATCAAGTGGTTCGACGAGCACGGCCTACTCGATCACGTCGAGGAGCACGACCACTCCGTCATGCACTGCTACCGTTGCGACGCCGCGCTTGAGCCGTGGCTGTCCGAGCAGTGGTTCGTGGCCGTCGACAAGCTCAAGGGGCCGGCGCTCGACGCCGTCAACTCCGGTAAGGTCACCTTCCACCCCGCGCGCTGGACGCAGACCTACACCACTTGGATGGAGAATCTCAAGGACTGGTGTATTAGCCGCCAGCTGTGGTGGGGCCACCGCATTCCCGTGTTCTACTGCGAGGACTGCGGCTGGGAGGACGCCCTTACCGAGGACACCGATGTGTGCCCCAAGTGCGGCGGTCATCACGTGCATCAGGACGAGAACGTGCTGGACACCTGGTTCAGCTCGCAGCTGTGGACCTTCGCCACGCAGGGCTGGCCGCAAAAGCCGGAGCTGCTCGAGGGCCATCATCCCACGACGGCGCTCGTCACCGCGCGCGACATCATCGCGCTGTGGGTCGCCCGCATGGTCATGAGCTCGCTGTACTTCCTGGACGAGGTGCCGTTTAAGGACGTCGTCATCTACCCGACGATCCTTGCCAAGGACGGCAGCCGCATGTCCAAGTCCAAGGGCAACGGCGTTGACCCCATGGACCTCATCGGTATGTACGGCGCCGACGCCATGCGCTACAACCTTCTTACGCTGTGCACCAACAACCAGGATGTTAAGTTCGACGCGAACATCGACAAGAAGACCAAGAAGCTCATCGACAGCCCGCGTACCGACCAGGCCAAGAGCTTTGTGACTAAGATCTGGAACGCCAGCCGCTTCCTGCTCATGAACATGGAGGGCTACACGCCCGGCGAGCCCGTCGTGGAGACGCCGGCCGACGCCTGGATGTTCAGCCGCCTGGCCAAGGCCGTTAAGATGGTCACCGAGGGTATTGAGAACTACACCTTTGGCGATATGGCCCGCGGCGTGCAGCAGTTCTTCTGGAACGAGGTCTGCGACTGGTACGTCGAGGTCACCAAGGCCCGCTTGAAGGGCGAGGGCCGTCTGCAGGCTCAGCGCAACCTGATCTTTGTGCTGGATACCTCCATTCGCCTGATGCACCCGCTCATGCCGTTTGTCACCGAGGAGATTTGGGACAACATGCCGGCCAGCGTGCTCGACCTGGATGCCGAGGGCAACGTCGACCGCGCCGAGGCGCTCATGATTGCCAAGTGGCCCGAGCCCGCCGATTACGCCAAGTATGTCGACGAGGACGCCGAGCGCGCGTTTGAGCTGTGCCGCGCCGTCGTTTCCGCCGCCCGCGCCACGCGTTCGCGTTATCGCTTGAGCCCCAAGGCCGAGCTCGACGTGGTCGTGCGCGCCGGTGTCGAGGACATCGAGAAGCTCGAGAGCCTGCGTTCGACCATTGAGCCGCTGGCCAACACCGCTTCGCTGGTCATGGGTACCGACGTTGAGAAGCCGGCCGCGAGCATCGCCGTGGTCGACAGCGGCGTCGAGGTCTTTGTGGTGCTCGAGGGCAAGGTCGATCTTTCGGCCGAGAAGGCGCGTCTTGAGAAGGAGATCGCCGCGGCGCAGAAGGAGCTCGCCGGCTGCGAGAAGACGCTCGCCAACGAGGGCTTTGTGGCCAAGGCCGCGCCTGCGGTGGTCCAGAAGAAGAGGGACCGTGCAGCTGAGCTCAAGGAGATCCTGGCGGCGCTGAACTCGCAGGTTGCTGACTTCTTGTAGGCGGTACTGGGGGACGCGGTTTGGGGCTTTGCTCGCTACTGCGGACAGTCCTGCTCGCACGAAGGCCACATTAAGTGGCCTTCGGCTCGTGCGGAACTTGTATCGAGCAAAGCCCCAAACCGCTCCCATAGCGGTTACGGGGGCGTTCGCTGCCTGGTAGGGCCACTTGGTTGTGGCCTTGATCTCGCTGCAAAGCGGTGTTTGGCTGATATTTTGAATGGGAGGGGCTCGTTGTTGATTCGGGCCTCTTTTTATGTTGAGGGGACTTTGGGTTATGGCTAAGCGTTCTGGGTCGTATGTCGTTCCTTTCTCGTTTGAGTTGCTTTCGTTTGATGAGGCTGTTGGGCTTGCTGCTGATACGGGGCGGATTTCTGGGGATGCTGGGCCTCTGCTTGAGACGGTTGTCGATATGCTCGATGAGCTGGGGCGGCCGGATGAGTATTTTGATTGCATTCAGGTTGCCGGTACCAATGGTAAGACTTCGACGACGCGTTTTTCGGCTGCCATTCTTCGTGGTGAGGGGCTCAAGACCGCGCTGTATACGTCGCCGCAGCTGGTGCGCTATCCTGAGCGCATGGAGGTTGATGGGCGCGTTGTGAGCGATGAGGCGTTTGCCTGTGGCGTTTCTGCCGCGGTCGAGGCGGGGCGTCGCGTGAATGCTCGTCGTGTGGCGGCGGGGGAGCGCGTCTATACCATCACGCCGTTTGATCTTCTGACAGCTGCCGCACTTGTAGTGTTTGCCGAGGCCGCGGTGGATGTTGCCGTGCTCGAGGTTGGCATGGGCGGTCGTTGGGACGCCACGAGTGCGACCGATCCCGTCGCCGTTGCCATTACGGGCATTGGGCTCGATCATACACGTATTTTGGGCAACACGCTCGAGGCCATTGCGGGGGAGAAGGCTGCGGTTATTAAGCCTGGGCGCTTGGTTGTTTTGGGCGAGGGTACGCATGAGGCGAGCGTTCAGCGCGTGATGGATGCCCGTTGCCGTGAGTGCGGTGTGGTGCCGCTCGTGGTGAACCATGCCACAACCAAGGTTCCGGCACACGTGGGCGACACGGTTGAGTTTAGCTGCACCACGCCGCGTGCGATCTATATGTCGAGCATGGTTAAGCCAGCGTATCAGCCGCAGAATGCCGCGTGCGCGATTATGCTTTGTGAGGGGTATCTGGGCCGCGAGCTCGATCATGACAAGCTCGATGCGTCGCTTATGGGCTGCCCCACGCCGGGTCGATTTGATGTGCTGGGAATTGGTCCGCTCAAGCTGATCGACGCCTGCCATAACCCTCAGAGCTGCGAGAACTTTGTGAGCGCGTTGGACGAGATCGATCCGTGCGTGGAAAATCGCCCCACGCTGCTGTGCGCTGCGTTGGCAGACAAGGACGTGGCGGGTATCGTTGACGTGCTGATTCCGGCCTTCCCGCGCGTGGTCGTGACCCAGACCGATTCCGATCGCGCCTTGCCGGCAGAGGAGCTCGCCGCCCTGGTGGACGCCGATAAGCTTGCCGGTGTGTACCCGAGCGTGCCCGAGGCCCTCGCGGCTTTCAAGGCCGCGGGCGAGCCCTTCGTAGCAGCCGGCACCATCACCCTAGCCGGCGAAGTGGCAGGCTTGCTCCGTTAACCCATCCCCTCATCAGTTGCGGTGAAATAGGGACTGTTTTACAAGCCAGGAGCCCCAAACAGTCCGTATATCACCGCAACTCAAAAGCAGTCTATTTGAGACGGGGCTTTTTTAGCTGCCCTGTGCCCCGAGTTGACTCGCTTGCCACGAAATGGGGCTATCTACTACGTTTGACCGGTTACCCTCGACCACACGGGAAATCATAAAATTAAAACCGCAGGTAGATGGCTTGCTGGTTTTTAAAAAAGACCCGCATGGTCGACCCATGCGAGTTAAACGTAGTAGATGGCTCGTTTTCGTGGCACTGCGTTAACGGGATGTGCCAAAGGGACTGTCCCTTTGGCACATTGGCTAGTCTAGGCGGACCGGATCGTGGGGGTAGGCGCTGAGAATCTCGACGCCGTTCTCGGTTACCAGGGCTAGGTCTTCGATGCGGACGCCGGTGCGGCCGGGGAGGTAGATGCCCGGTTCGATCGAGAACGTCATGCCTGGCTCAACGACTTGCTCGTTGACAAGCGAGACATCGCCCGGCTCGTGGTCCTGCAAGCCGATCGAGTGTCCCAGGCGATGCGTAAAGTACTGCCCATAGCCCGCATCCTCAATCACGTCGCGTGCGGCGCGGTCCAGGTCGCACATGCGCACGCCCGGGGCGATGAGCGCCTCGGCGGCCTCGTTGGCGCGGCGCACGATGTCGTAGATATGTGCCGTCTCCTCGTCCGTCTCGCCCCAAAAGAACGTGCGTGTCATGTCCGAGCAGTAGTTGCGGCGACGTCCGCCAATGTCGAACAGCACCACGTCGCCTCGCTTGAGTACGGTGTCGTCGGGCTCGTGATGCGGGTCGCCGGCGTTGGCGCCAAAGCTCACGATGGGCGGAAAGCTAAAGCCCTCGCAGCCGTGCTTGCGATACAGACTGAGCATCTGGTCGGCAATTTCGCGCTCCGTCACGCCCTCGTGGACGAGCTTGATAACATCGGCCATCACAGCGTCGTTAGCGGCCGAGGACGCGCGCATGAGCTTCTGCTCGGTGGCATCCTTGTAGGTGCGTGCGTCGGTGACGGCAAAGTCGCCCAGGAAAAACTCGCTGGCGGCATGGCGCTCCATGAGCGGCATCAAAAAGCCGGAACGCATGACGGTGTCGATACCAAGCGGCTTGTCTGGGTCGATCTCGCGCGCGATGGCATCGGCCACGACATCGGTATCGGTGTGGTAGGCAACGCGGGCATTGTCGTACTCGGGCAGCTGATGCAGGGCGTTGACCAAGATTACGGGCTCGTCATCGCGCGCGAGCAGCACACCGCAAAAACGCTCGAACATATCGGCATAAAAACCGGTCAGGTAATAAATCGACCACGGGTCGTTTACGAGCAGCTGTGCGCCGGGGTGCTGAGCCTCGAGCGCATCGAGCACGCGCGCCACGCGCCGGTCATCGACATGTGCCATGAAACATCCTTTCGCTAGGGTGCCACCATGGTATCCCCAATGCCAGGGTAGTCAATTTGCGACGGGGCTATTTTAGCTGTGTCCAACATGCAGAATGATCGGGCAAAAGTAGTCATAAGAGGGCCGTTCCAAATGGGCTGGTTTCAAAAGTATGGTGGATTACGGGGCTGGACCTGTATTACTTGACCATGAGAAGAATCGCGAAATTAAAACCGACGCTCCTATAAGTTGTCAAGAGGCAGTTTGCGGGAGCGCTCTCTCC
>CAUEUQ010000102.1:0-5764 GCA_959021215.1 uncultured Collinsella sp.
ACCTACAACAGCGCGGTTAACAGCCGCGTGCTCTACCATTGAGCTACCGAGGAATAGGTGCGTGCTCTCAAGCAACGAAGATTATTATACGGACGAATCAGCTCAGGGCAAGAACTTTTTTGAGAATTTTTCCGACCTAGTCATTGGGGGCGTCCCCAACGACTACATGAAAGCGCCCTCAAGCGGATGTGCTTGAGGGCGCTTCTTGCTTGACTAGCTTTCGATATAGTCTTTGAGCTTGCTGGAGCGGCTGGGGTGGCGGAGCTTGGCAAGGGTCTTGGACTCGATCTGGCGGATACGCTCGCGCGTGACGCCAAACTCGCGGCCGACTTCCTCGAGCGTGCGGGGATGTCCGTCGACAAGGCCAAAGCGCAGCTCGATAACCTTGCGCTCACGATCGGCAAGCGAGTCGAGCACCTGGGTGAGCTGCTCCTGCAGCATGGAGAAGCTGGCGGCATCGGGCGGAACGATAGCCTGGGAGTCCTCGATGAAGTCTCCCAGCTGGGAATCCTCTTCCTCGCCGATAGGGGTCTCGAGAGACACGGGCTCCTGCGAGATCTTCTGGATCTCGCGGACGCGGTCGGCACTCATGTCCATCTCGGCACCGATCTCCTCGGGGGTCGGGTCGCGACCCAGGTCCTGGAGAAGCTGACGCTGCACGCGGACGAGCTTGTTGATGGTCTCGACCATGTGCACGGGAATACGGATGGTACGGGCCTGGTCGGCGATAGCACGCGTGATGGCCTGACGGATCCACCACGTGGCGTACGTGGAGAACTTAAAGCCCTTCTGGTAGTCGAACTTCTCGACGGCGCGGATCAAACCGAGGTTGCCCTCCTGGATCAGGTCCAGGAACAGCATGCCGCGACCGACATAGCGCTTGGCGATGGAGACGACCAGGCGCAGGTTGGCGCTGATGAGCGCCTGCTTGGCCTCGAGACCGACGTTCTCGATACGGGTCAGGCGACGCATCTCGGCGCGGGTGAGCTCGATCTCGCCCGCATCGGCGGCCTCGAGCTTCTCGGTGGCATCGAGACCGGCCTCGATCTTCATAGCCAGATCGACCTCTTCGGAGGCGGTCAGCAGGTCGACTTTACCGATCTCCTTAAGGTACATACGAACCGGGTCGCCGGTCAGCATCACCGTGGAGGCATCGATGCCACGCACGCGCGAACGCGAACGGGACGTGCGCACGGTGCGCTTCTTCTTGCTCTTGGAAGAACCCATCTCAGCGTCGGCCTGACGGGCCATCTTAAGCTCGTGATCGTCGAGCGAGCCGGAATCGTGCTCGTCGTCATCGAAATCGTCGGTATCGCTATCGTTATCGTCATCGTCGACGTCTATGGGGGCGTCGTCGTTTCCGCTCGCGGAGATAATCTGGATGCCGCTGTTGCGCAGCGCGGAATACACCGCGTTGAGCTGCTCGTCAGACACATCGATATCCTTCAGGGCGACCTGAATCTCGTCCTCGGTTACCGAAGTCCTGTTTGAGCCGTTGCCCATGAGCTTTGCAACGTAGGATTCCAGCCCAGTACCCGTGCTCTCACTCTTTTTTGGCACAGATTCTCCCTTCATAGTCCACAGGACTCATTACTTTAGCACACACATTGACGTCTATACCCAAAATTCAGACTGGATATAGGCGCGAATACGCTGGTTGACCACAACATCTAGGCCTGCTCGGCGTCCGCGGTCTCCAAACCGATCAAACGGAACGGGTCTGCCACGCCGCCGATCGACTTTTGGAGCTCGCGCTGGCGCTGAGAATCTTGCATCGCCTGCATCGTCAGCGCACGGCGTGCCTCATCGTCGAGCGACCGGTCCTGGCGAAGCTTGGCCTGTGCGGCGCGCATGCGGCGCTTGATGGTGTAGAGCTCAAGGGTATCAAGCATAAACACGATGTTCGTCTCGGTGGGGTGCTTGCTCGTCGACGAAATGCGCCCGGCGCTGACAAGCGACGCTGCCTCGGGACATACCGCGCGCGCCGCATCCATGCACGCCGTGGGGTCGGTGCCCGGCGGCGTCGCGAGCACGGCCCACGCGATGGACTCGTGGCGCGGATCCACCCACTCGATCGAGCAGATGCGGTCGGCATACGTGCGGAACAGGTCGGGGTAGCTCGTGAGCATCGTCAGCAGCTCGCGCTCCCCTGCCAAGGACTTGCGCTCTAGATCGGTAAGAACCATAGGGGCCGAGGCGTCTGTCGGGGCACCGGCGGGCGCAGCGCCCATACCATCAGGCACATCGATCGGCGGAAGATCGTCGACGACCTCCACGGGCGCGGCCCCATAGGCATCAAGCGGAACGTAGTCGTACGGGTCCTCCTCGACCGGTGCGGACACCGGCGGCGTCGCACCCGCGGCCCAGGCACCGCGAGACGTCCCCTGCGAACCAGACGTCCGACCGCCCGCGATGCCCGCGCGCTCAGCTTGCGCGCGTTGACGCTCGTAGCTCTGCTCACGACGTCGCTCCGCATCCTCACGCTTGGCGACATCGCGAAACACACGGCCCGAACTCGCGCGCACGGTCTCCAGGTCCAAACCCAGCAGATCGGCAATCTGGATAAAGTACGTGTCGATCATATAGCTGTTGCGCAGCGGATAGATGAGCGTCAGCGCATCCTCGAGCGCTTTAGCGCGACCGCCCGGTGTGGTAATGTCGCTCGACTCCTGCAGCGAACGGTACACAAAGTCCATGAGGGGCTCGGCGGCATCGATGCGCGCCTGAAGTGCCTCGCCGCCATGTGCCGTGATGAACTCCATGGGGTCGTTGCCGTCGGGCAGCACCACGCAGCGCAGGTCCATCGAATCCTGTTCAATAAACTGAATCGCGCGGCGAGCGGCCTTTTGACCGGCGGCGTCGCCATCGAACATATACACAATGCGCTTGGCAAAGCGGGTTAGCGTCTTTACGTGATGCTCCGTGAGCGCCGTGCCCAGCGTGGCGACGACGTTTTTGATCCCCGCCTCCCAGCAGGCGATGCAGTCGGTATAGCCCTCCACCACGATGGCGGTATCCTGCGCGACGATAAACTCCTTGGCCCAGTTAAAGCCGTAGAGGTTTCGCTTTTTATGAAACACGCTCGTCTCGGCGGTGTTGAGGTACTTAGGCTGACCATCGCCCATGATGCGCCCGCCAAAAGCGATGTTATGACCCTGCTCGTCAAAAATGGGAAACATCACACGGTCGTAAAAACGGTCGGCGAGCTGTCCGCGCCCACGGCTCACGGCCACGTTGGCGTCAATCATCTCCTGCGGGGTAAAGCCCGCTTGAGACAGATGAGAAACCAGCGCGTTGCGACCCGGCGCAAAACCCAGGCAGTAGCGTCGACAGACATCGCCACCCATACCGCGGCTGGCAAAGTACTCGCGCGGACGGCTGTCCTTACCGCGCATAAGCATGGTGTGGTAGAACTGGGCCGTCTCGGCGCACAGGTCATAGATGCGGGCACGCTTGGTGCCGCGATCGCGCTGCGCACCGGTATCGTGCAGTTCAATGCCCGCACGATCAGCCAAATAGCGGATCGACTCGGGAAAACTCAGGTTCTCGCGCTTCATGATATAGGTGAAGACGTCGCCGCCCTCGCCGCAGCCAAAGCAGTGCCACACCTGCGTAGCAGGGATAATGTGAAACGATGGGGTCTTTTCGCCATGAAACGGACAGCAGCCCCAAAACTCATGGCCGCGGGGCTTGAGCTCAACCGTTTCCTGCACGATGGCAACCAAGTCTGACGCCGCGCGTACCTGATCTTTTTCCTCATCGCTAATCACGGATACTCACCCCCTGCTCACCCAAGTTATGACGGATATCGTCGATATTACCCTCGACGGTCGCGATCAACTCGTCCAGGGAATCGAACACGCGAGACGGACGCAGCCAGCGCGTAAACGCCAGCGACACCGAGGCGCCATACAGGTCGCCCGCATAGCCGATCAAGTTGGCCTCGAGATGCGCCGAGGCGGCATCATCGGCATAGGTCGGCGGCAGGCCGACGTTAACGGCAGCAGGCCATACGGTATCGTCGACCAGCACCAGACCCTCATAGACGCCATCGGCAGGCACTTGGATGCCGTCGGGCACCTGGATGTTTGCCGTGGGAAAGCCCATGTCGGAGCCCTCGTGACGGCCAGCCGCCACAACGCCGCGCAGCATATAGGGACGGCCGAGAAGCTCTGCGGCCAGCTCCACATGACCCTGACCCAGCTCATGGCGGATACGCGTGGCGCAGATGGTCTGCCCGTTAACGCAGAGCAGGTCGTGACCGTAAACGTCAACCCCACGCTCAGTGCCCCAGGCGCGCATCTCGGCAACGCCCGAAGCGCCGCCGCGGCCGAGCCTAAAGTCGCTGCCTACACGAATGGAGTGAATGTCGACAACGCGCGACAACAACGCCAGAAACCCGACATGGTCGAGTGCCGCCACGGCAGGCGTAAAGGGAACGGCCACCACCGCATCGACCCTGGTTTGAGCCAGAGCGTGCAGGCGGTCGGCCGTCGTCATCAATTTTTGGGCGGGCAACGGACTCACCACGACGTCCGGATCAGGATCGAAGGTGACCACGACCGCTTTGCTGCCGTGATCATGTGCATCGCGAATAACCGCTTCGATCAGCTCTTGGTGCCCACGATGCACGCCATCAAACACGCCAATAGCGATCGACGCGGAACCCAAGAACTCGCACCCATCAAAAGCATCGGCAGAAACGATACGGGCCTCATCCAACTCACCCGCGAAAAAGATACGCGCGAGCTCGTGGGGCGCCAGCATCATCGAACACCGCCGATCGCCTGCGGAAAGACGTGCTCCATCACAAAGCGGCCGCCCTCGATACGAGCAAGCGCCTTCAATCCCCCATCGAGCACGAGCGCGAACGGCGCCTTCGCCGTATCGAAGTCCGCAAGCGCGCGTTCAACGGGAATGCGGCGGCCACAAAGCAGGTCGTCTGCAAGATTACCCGGCAAATCGACACGCGTGGCACCTAGGGCGGCGATGGGATCCAGAGCGAAACCGGCAGCGGTCTCGGCAGAGAGCTCCTCTACCGCATGACAGGCGCCAATGGAAACCACGCCGGAGGCCGTACGGCGCAGCGCGGAAATATGCGCAGCGCTATCGCAGGCACGACCCAGATCGCGAGCGAGCGCGCGAATGTAGGTGCCTTTGCTTACCGAAAACGCCACGGTCCAGACGCACGTATCGCCCTCGCCGCCCACGGCGATCAGGTCGGCGGCATAGACCTCGACGGGGCGCGGGGGCAACTCAACCGCATTGCCCTCGCGAGCACTCTTATAGGCGCGAACGCCATTAACCGAGATGGCCGAAAACGCTGGCGGCACCTGCATCTGCGGGCCAAGCATAGCGGCCAGCTGCTCACGGGCGTAAGCGAGATCGCGCAGCTCGGGGGCAACGGGCACCGTGCGGACGGCCTCGCCCTCCGCGTCATCGGTATTGGTCTCGACACCAAACGAAATGTCGGCAACATAACTTTTGGTATCGAGGGTTAGCATGCCCAGCAGACGGGTCGCCTGGCCCACGCCCACCACCATGACACCAGATGCCATGGGGTCGAGCGTACCGGCATGGCCGACGCGTCGCTCATGGAGGGCGCGCCGGCACTGCGATACCACGTCGTGGGACGTGCAGCCCACCGGCTTATCGACGGCGAGCAGCATATTCAATTGAGAAGGCGTACGACGAGCCATGTACCATCCAAAAAGTTAGAGCTCGACGGTCACCGAAGCGGGATCCTCCCCCACCAGCTCGGCCA
>CAUEUQ010000103.1:0-5693 GCA_959021215.1 uncultured Collinsella sp.
TAACGATATGGCACCGTGGGGACACATGTATGTCAATCCTGGTCTAACAGAGCCATAGGTAAAGTTTCTATTGGGGTATATTCTTTTTGAATAGTCGACCGTTTTCCATATCAGCGGCTCGTTAATCATGGGTTCCCCACCAAAAAAGACGATCGCAAGCGTTTCGTTTTCCGATGAACTTGCGACGAGGTAGTCGACCGCCTTGAAGGCTATCTCGTCTGTCATCAGCAGAGGAGACGTTCCATAATCTCCTTTACCGGCAAAACAGTAACTACAACCAAGGTTGCATGCATGTGAAACGTGGAGTTCGATGGATCTAAGTTTTCGAGGCGTGTCTTTTGTTAAGAAAGTCCGCTCAGACAATCGTTGATACTCATCAATGTCGCCTTCAAGTTCTGCTATGGTCGTTTGGTCGTAGCCTTTCGCAGCAAGTGACTTTGTTAGCAACTTCGAGTTGACCGTTCTTCCCGATGCTTCAAATATGCGAAGCGCATCTTCTGATGCTTGGTCAACCTGAAAGCAATTGCGAGTGACCTCATCGAAGCAGTAACGACGATCACTTACTGAGAAAAAATGCATACGTTCCTCAATTTCATGCTGGACTGGCACTAACCTTGTTTATTGTTACGCAGCTATAAAAAACCACCAGCGGGGATTCGGTGTGCGGCCCAATCGGACTCCCAAAAGGTTCTATTTGAGACTGGCAAGCTTTGTGTTGTTGGCACTTCGACAGCGCTCTTTATTCCAACATGGAGCCTCGCAGTTTGAGTCGACTTGCCTCTGGAAGGTCCGATCTCAACTTGATTTAGGATGAAAACAGATTACAGGCGCGCTCCTCTAGAAAGAAAGGAAACCAATCGCCGCCTTTCACCAGGAAAGTTTTTATAGCCCACCTCGAGCAAAATGAAAGATGCGAGAGCGATTGGGGAACAACGCGAATCTCCCCTTTTGGGTGGGAGCGAGCCTTCAGCCACCGGCGAACGACTCGCCCTGGTCAGAATCTGGAAGTGGTGCCGGGCCGCTTGGGCCTCCCCGGTGACTTCGTGGGGCTTACCTGCCTGACGTCGAGGAGTACATCCGCAAGATTCGTTCCCTATGCCGTTTGCTCTCACGCCCGCCTTGGTTCCAAGTCGGGCGAGCACGAGGTCGCGCCGGCGCATCCGCTGGGACTGCTGCGCGTGCAAAACGGCTACGTGGTGAGCGCCCCGCGCTGGATTCAGCCGAGTGAGGAAGGTGTTGAGATCGGCGCGCTGGCAACGGGGGAGGGCGACATCACCGACGTCGGTGACGACGTCTCGGCCCGCCATGCCCATATCTGGTGCGACGATTCTGGCGCATGGTTTGTCGAGGACCTGTCGTCCACGAACGGCACCGTGGTGGTAAACGGGGCCACGAGTGTGTGTATTCAAGTAGAGCCCGGCCGCTCCGCCCGGCTCAGCCCCGGTGACGAGCTCAAACTCGGCGAATCCACCACCTACGCCATCCTCCTCGGTGCCCTCTAACTCATCCCCCCAATAACTTGCGGTGAAATAGGGACTGATTAAGGCCGTTAACAGCAAAAACACTCCCTATTTCACCGCAACTGCTGTGGGGTTCCAGGGGACTGTGCCCGTCGGTGCCGGGCGCACAATAGTCACCCGAGGTAAACCTTTACCGGCCACCTATATTTGCCGAAATTACACTTGACGGCGGGGTACAATAAACCCGCATGCGGATTTCCGTTGCGGGCGCTTCCCATCGCCGGGGCGTGCCCGGGAGCATCCGGCATGCGGCCTTTGCGGCGCTCGGTCATGTGCAAGACGGGTAGCTGGGCCTGTGGAGCGCGTGCAGCCCTCCTCGCCTCGGCATGCCTTCTCTCCACGCCATGTACCTGCTGCTGAGTTCGCCTGCCAGATGATTGGAAGCAACAGCGAAAATCCCATCACGCCAACATCCCGGCGATCGCCGGGGCCTGTATACCTATATGAGAGGAGAGGGGTATATGGCGCGTAAGTTTAAGTCTATGGACGGCAACGAGGCGGCCGCATATGTTTCGTATGCGTACACCGAGGTAGCGGGAATTTATCCCATTACGCCGTCCAGCCCGATGGCCGACCATGTCGACCAGTGGGCGGCCCAGGGTCGCAAGAACATCTTCGGCACCCCGGTCAAGGTCGTCGAGATGGAGTCCGAGGCAGGTGCAGCCGGTACCGTTCACGGTTCGCTGGGCGCCGGTGCTCTGACCACCACCTATACGGCTTCTCAGGGCCTGCTCCTGATGATCCCGAACATGTACAAGATCGCGGGCGAGCAGCTCCCGGGCGTCTTTCACGTCTCCGCGCGTTGCGTCGCTTCCCACGCCCTGAACATCTTCGGTGATCACTCCGACGTCATGGCCTGCCGCCAGACCGGTTTCGCCATGCTCGCCGAGGGCAACGTCCAGGAGGTCATGGACCTCTCGCCGGTGGCCCACCTTGCCGCCATCGAGGGCAAGACTCCGTTCCTT
Source organism: uncultured Collinsella sp. (assembly GCA_959021215.1). Taxonomy (GTDB): domain Bacteria; phylum Actinomycetota; class Coriobacteriia; order Coriobacteriales; family Coriobacteriaceae; genus Collinsella. The sequence goes on from CAUEUQ010000103.1 coordinate 2,486, forward strand.
AACTTCTTCGACGGCTTCCGCACCAGCCACGAGATCCAGAAGGTCGCCATGTGGGACTACAAGGATCTGGCCGAGATGTGCGACATGGACGCTGTCCAGGCTTTCCGCGACCACGCGCTCAACCCTGAGCACCCGCACACCCGCGGTAGCCACGAGAACGGCGACATCTTCTTCCAGAACCGCGAGGCCTGCAACAAGGTCTACGACGAGCTTCCCGCCGTCGTCGAGGGCTACATGAAGAAGATCAACGAGAAACTCGGCACCGATTACGGCCTGTTCAACTACTACGGCGCTCCCGATGCCGATCGCGTCGTCGTGTGCATGGGCTCCTTCTGCGACGTGCTCGAGGAAGTCATCGACTACCTCAACGCTCACGGCGAGAAGGTCGGCCTGGTCAAGGTTCGCCTGTTCCGTCCGTTCTCCATCAAGCACTTTGTCGACGTTCTCCCCGAGACCGTCAAGAAGATTGCCGTCATGGACCGCACCAAGGAGCCGGGTTCCATCGGCGAGCCGCTCTACCAGGACGTCGTTTCCGCTCTCTACGAGGCCGGCAAGACGGGCATCAAGGTCGTCGGCGGCCGTTATGGCCTGGGCAGCAAGGACACGCCTCCCGCGTCCGCGTTCGCTGTCTTCGAGGAGCTCAAGAAGGACGAGCCCAAGCGCGAGTTCACCATCGGCATTGTCGATGACGTGACCAACCTGAGCCTGCCTGAGGCCGAGGATGCGCCCAACACCGCAGCTCCCGGCACCATCGAGTGCAAGTTCTGGGGTCTGGGTGGCGACGGTACCGTCGGCGCCAACAAGAACTCGATCAAGATCATCGGCGACCACACCGACAAGTACGTCCAGGCCTACTTCCAGTACGACTCCAAGAAGACCGGCGGCGTCACCGTCTCGCACCTGCGCTTCGGTGATTCCCCGATCCGTTCGCCGTACTACGTGACCAAGGCCGACTTTGTCGCCTGCCATAACCCCAGCTACATCGTTAAGGGCTTCAAGATGGTCCGCGACGTCAAGCCGGGCGGCACCTTCCTGGTCAACTGCCAGTGGAGCGACGAGGAGTTCGCCGAGCACATGCCCGCCGTGGCCAAGCGCTACATCGCGAACAACAACGTCAACGTCTACCTGATCGACGCTATCGACCTGGCGGCCAAGGTCGGCATGGGCAAGCGCACCAACACGGTGCTCCAGTCCGCCTTCTTCGCGCTGGCCAAGGTCCTGCCCGCCGAGGACGCCCTGCAGTACATGAAGGATGCGGCTACCAAGTCCTACATGAAGAAGGGTCAGGCTATCGTCGACGCCAACCACAAGGCCATCGATGCTGGCGCTACCGCCTTCCGTAAGTTCGAGGTTCCGGCCGACTGGGCTACCGCCGAGGATGCCGCTCCCGTCGAGCTCTCCGAGGAGACCAAGTCTGCCATCGCCCAGCAGGTCAAGAACCTGCTCGAGCCCATCGATCGCATGGATGGCGACAGCCTGCCTGTTTCCGCCTTCGTCGGTTGCGCCGACGGACAGTTTGAGCTGGGCGCCTCCGCATACGAGAAGCGCGGCGTCGCTGTGGTCGTTCCCCACTGGGACGAGACCAAGTGCATCCAGTGCAACCAGTGCGCCTATGTGTGCCCGCATGCCACCATCCGTCCGTTCGCGATGACCGAGGACGAGGCTGCCGCCGCGCCCGAGGCTACCCGCACGCTTGACGCCATGGGCCCCAAGGCCAAGGGCATGAAGTTCACTATGGCTGTGTCCCCGCTCGACTGCATGGGTTGCACCAACTGCGTCAAGGTCTGCCCCAAGGGCGCCCTCGAGATGGTTCCCACCGAGCAGGAGATGGACCAGCAGCCCGTTTGGGACTACATGGTCGAGAACGTCTCCGAGAAGAAGGAGCTCATCGCGGCCAACGTCAAGGGCAGCCAGTTTAAGCAGCCCTACCTGGAGTTCTCCGGCTCCTGCGCCGGCTGCGCCGAGACCGCCTATGCACGTCTGGTGACCCAGGTCGCCGGCGACCGCATGTTCATCTCCAACGCCACCGGCTGCTCCTCCATTTGGGGCAACCCCGCTGCCACCGCTCCTTACTGCAAGGACAAGGACGGTCACGGCCCGGCGTGGAACAACTCCCTGTTCGAGGACAATGCCGAGCACGGTCTGGGCATGGCCGTCGGTTACGAGGCCGTCCAGAAGAAGCTGATCGCCGCTACCCAGGACATCATCGCTGCCGATGGTCCGTCCGATGAGCTCAAGGCTGCCGGCCAGGCTTGGATCGACTCCGTCAACGAGGCCGAGGCCTCTAAGACCGCTGCCGCCGCCTACGTTGCCGAGCTCGAGAAGTGCGGCTGCGACGCCTCCAAGGCGATCCTCGCCGACAAGGCTTACCTCACCAAGAAGTCCTTCTGGATCTTCGGCGGCGACGGTTGGGCCTACGACATCGGCTTCGGTGGCCTGGACCACGTCCTGGCTTCCGGCCACAACGTCAACGTCTTCGTCTTCGACACCGAGGTCTACTCCAACACCGGCGGTCAGGCCTCCAAGGCCTCGAACCTGGGCCAGGTCGCTCAGTTCGCCGCTGCCGGTAAGGTGACCAAGAAGAAGTCCCTGGCCGAGATCGCTATGAGCTATGGCTACGTCTACGTGGCGCAGGTCGCCATGGGCGCCAACCCGGCTCAGACCCTCAAGGCCATCCATGAGGCCGAGGCCTACGACGGCCCGTCCCTCATCATCGGCTACAGCCCCTGCGAGATGCACTCCATCAAGAAGGGCGGCATGCAGAACTGCCAGGCCGAGATGAAGAAGGCTGTCGAGTGCGGTTACTGGAACCTCTTCCGCTTCAACCCCGAGGCTGCTGCCGGTAAGAAGTTCTCGCTCGATTCCAAGGAGCCCGCGGGCGGCTATCAGGAGTTCCTGATGAACGAGGCCCGTTACGCTTCGCTGACGCGTTCCTTCCCCGAGCGCGCCGAGGAGCTCTTCAAGGAGAACGAGCAGGCCGCTATGGACCGCTACGCTCACCTGCTGAAGCTCAAGACGGTGTACAACGAGGCCTAGGTCTCCCACCGCAGGATCTGAGGGCTGACCTTCGCGGACGTCCTCGGACATGAAAGAACCCCCGCTGCACACTACGTGCGGCGGGGGTTCTTTCGTCCTGCGGAGTGTCCGCGAAGGGTGTCCGGCGGGCAGACCGGGAACGGCAGATGAAGTGGCAAATGTAGCAGAACTG
>CAUEUQ010000104.1:0-5412 GCA_959021215.1 uncultured Collinsella sp.
ATGGCCTGGCCGAGCTTGGAATCGATATCCCAGCCGTCGGCGGCGTCGATCTCGTCCTGGAGCTTGCCCATCTCGGCCATGAGGGCGTCCATGTCGCAATCCGGGTCGCACATCTCCTCGCCGATCTTATTGAAGCGATCGACCTTGGCGATCATGTCGCCAAATGCCATGCGCACGTTCTCGATGACGGTCTTGTCGTCATCGAGCGGCGGCTCCTGCTGCAGGATACCCACGGTGTAGCCGGGGGTGAGCCTGGCATCGCCGTTGGAGACCTCCTCAATGCCGGCCATGATCTTGAGCAGGGTCGACTTGCCCATACCGTTGGGGCCCACGACGCCGATCTTGGCACCGGGGTAGAAGCTCAGGGTCACGTCGTCAAGGATTACCTTGTCGCCATGGGCCTTGCGAGCCTGATACATCTGGTAGATGAACTCCGCCATTTGCCTGTTTTATCCTTTCTACCTGCTGTTTCCCTATTCTTGTTTCGCTTTAGTGGAAACGAAATGAGAAAACCAGCTCTGAAACGTAACGAAAAAGGGGCATGGTTGCCCACACCCCCTAATACTACCTGGGAAAAGTCCCCCGGAACATACTATGAACTGCGTACGCTAGTTTTCCGCAACCTTAACGAGCGGCTCGCTACGATTTGCGCCACAACAGATACGAGTAGACGTAGACGGCTCCAACCGAACCAAACGCCAGGACCGCAATCACCGCGGCGACGACTTCACTCGAAAGCACGCTGCCTGCCACGCCCATCACTATCAAGCCGACACCCAGCACCATAAAGCAGGCACCGCCAAAGCGCTGCGTACGGCGCCAGTTCTCGGGATCGGCAAGCGCCCAAGGTGTCTTGATACCGAGCGTATAGTTCTGCTTCACACGCGGCAAGTAGTTGCCTACGCCGATGAACAGCAAACCGACAACACCGGAAATAAGCACGTTGACCGAACCGACCGCCGGCACCACGCCCCAGACCGCAAGCTCTCCCAGCCAGCTTATGGCGCACATGAACAAGGTGAAGGCGATTACGAAGCCCTGGTAGAACTTGCCCGAGGTTCGATATGCCTCACCTTTGGGGTCGATGCGCGGCACCACGCAGAACATTGCGAGAAGCGCCAGAGGCAGCACGCCGAGCGCGGAGGCCATCCAGCTAGGACCCCAACCGTCAACGGCGCCGTTCGCGCCCCAGTGCGTGGGAATCTGCGCAGGCAAGCTCGGCATCACCATGAGATGCGCTACGACATTGGCGACGCACAGAGCGACCAGCGCAATCCACACGCGCGACGATACCCCCGTGGGGTGAATGCCCTTGTTTTCGTTATTCATCCTTATCACCTTCAGTGTTTGTAAAGCCCATAAACCAGCCAATTAAATCCTGCATGACGGTGGTGTTTAAGCTGTATACGATGTTTTGGCCATGGCGCTCGTCGGTCACCAACCCGGCGTTTTTGAGCGTCGCCAAGTGATGGCTCAGCGATGGCTTACTGATATCGAAATGCTCGGCAAGCTCCCCCGCCGTGCAATTGCCCTCGCGCAGCAACTCCAAAATGCGCCGTCGCGTTGGATCGGCAAGCGCCTTAAAACCCTCTCCCGGCATAAGACCTCCTCTCATCATCTCTCATGACGTGCACACTATACTCGATATTTAGATGTTTGACTAACTATCTAATCTCAATGCTTCAAACCACATCAAAGTAAGCGCCGTCGCAACCTATGGGCGATTACCTATAATGGCAATAGCTAAAACACGATTCGCTTCCCCATCGGAGGATGTCTATGACCGAAACCGCTGCCGCAGCCGCCAACGAGACACGCGACACCAAGCTCGAGATCATCATGGGCCGCGAGGCACTCGATAAGCTCACCGATGCTACAGTGCTGGTGCTCGGCTGCGGAGGCGTGGGCTCCAACTGCTGCGAGGCACTCGCCCGCGGCGGCATCGGTCATTTCGTAATTCTGGATAAGGACATCATCGCGCCCAGCAATATCAATCGCCAGGCCATCGCCTTTCACAGCACCGTTGGCAAGCGCAAGGTGGACGTGATGGAAGCCATGATTCGCGATATCAATCCCGCCGCCACCGTTATCAAACGCACCGAATACCTGCTGCGCGACAACATCGACGAGTTCTTCGCGAGCGTTTTGGAGCAGACAGGTGGCAAGCTCGACTACGTCGTCGACGCCATCGACACCATCTCGGCCAAGCTCACCATTGCCAAATATGCTCAGGACCGCGACATTCGTTTGGTTAGCTCCATGGGCGGAGCCAACAAGCTCCATCCCGAGTGCCTCCGCTTTGCCGACATTTTCGATACGGTGCGCGACCCCATGAGCCGCATCATGCGCAAAGAGTGCAAGAAGCACGGCATCAAGAGTCTGCACGTGCTGTTTAGCTGCGAGGAGTCGGTTAAGACCCAGCCCCGCGACCCTTCCAACATCCACGAGCGTACCGAGCTCGGAACCGCCAGCTTTATGCCGCCCATCATGGGCCAGATGATCGCCGGCGAGGTTATCCGCCAGATCAGTGGCCGCGGCACCGAGCGCGTGCGCGCCGATGGCCAGCGCCTAAACTAGCGGAGCGCACCGAGATGGAGCCCCGGTTATTTGATGCACACTGCCATCTTGATTTGATGACTTACCCGAATGCCGTTGCTGACGAAACTGCGGCTATAGGGCTGGGGGTCTTTGATTGCGGGGCCGACCCACGCGACTTCGCGGCAGCAAAAAAGCGTGCCAGCCGTTACCCAAACATTATCGCGGGCGTCGGCCTCCATCCTTGGTGGCTCGCCGACGGACGCTGCGGTCCTGCCGAGGTCAATCTGCTTTGCGAAGTTGCTGCCCAAGAGCGCTACATCGGCGAAGTCGGACTCGACTTTTCCGCGCGTTTTGCTGGAAGTAAGCCGCTACAAATACAGGCACTTAACCGGCTCTGCGATGCGCTCGTGCAGCATCCTCTTACCGGGCGCGTGATATCAATTCACGCCGTTCGTTCGGCAGGAGCCGTACTGGACGTCCTCGAATCGCATGGACTACTCATCCCAAACCCCGACTCCCCCGTTATCATCTTCCACTGGTTTAGCGGTACTTCGGACGAACTCGTCCGCGCGCGTAATGCGGGCTGTTATTTTTCCGTGAACGAGCGGATGCTCGCCACCAAGCGCGGTCGCGAATACGCCCGACAGATCCCACTCGATCGTTTACTGCTCGAGACCGATGCGCCGGCGGAGGCAAACACCGAAACAAGCGCACAGTCGCTTATCAAATCGCTCACATGGACCTCAGAACGCATCGCCTCACTCAAAAACCGCGACGCAGAGTGCATCGAGTCGGCAGTTTTAGCAAATGCGCACTCTGTTTTTGACCTTCGCTAGCCCCGGTGGGCAAAAAATGCCAAATATGAGTACTGTTGCAAATCCAGTCACATTATTTTACGGCAAAATAGTGCCTTGATAATGTACAGCTATCCATTATCAAGGCACTTTAAGGTGGTTAAAGTCATTTTTAGCAGGTTTTAATCACTCGCAGACACCCAACTAGGCCCTCAATAGCTTAATTTCGCTGTTACTAAATTAGTGACAGTACTCATATTTAGCATTATTTGTCCATGGAGTCCCGGGGGGCGACAATTCGACTCCCCGGGACTGCTCACCTATTCGGAAATCGGCACTCCATGGCCCCAGGAGCCTTCCATGCCGCATACGGTCGAAGCAAACCCCGCCGCAAAGTCGAGTGCACGCTCGATGGCCTCGGCACCATCCTCGCCACGCTTGACGGAATCGAGATAACACATCAGGAACGAAGTCAGGAATGAGTCGCCCGCACCCATGGTGTCCTTCATATCCGTTACCGGCTTAGCCAGTTGGCGGTAATAACGATCGCCATCATAGGCAATGCAGCCCTCAGCGCCAGCCGTTGCCGATACGAAACGCGGACCTAGGCTCCTCACCCATGCCAGACGCTCGCGAATCTCATCCTCACTCGCGGCGTCTGCCGCGCTAAAGAACGCGAAGTCAACGTAGGGAGCAATCTGCTCGTAGTACTCGTCGGTCGAATCGTCCGAGAAGTCAAACGAAACCGTGATGCCCGCGGCCTTCAACTTGGGAAGTTCACGCTCGGTAAAGCAATAGTTGCCCGAGTGGACTACGTCGAACTGCTTCACGTACGCAAGGTCAAAGCGATCGAGCACATAGCGCGCATCACCACGGATGCCGCCCTCATTGGAGCCAAGGAAAACACGGTCGCCGTTAACGACGGTCACGCGTGCCGCACCGTTCTCGCCGATGAGCTGCTTGCACTTGGCAAGCTCAACGTCCTCATCCTCAAGACTCGCAATCACATGCTCAGCAGCAGCGTCATTACCAAGGATGCCCATATACGCGGAGCGCGCGGCGCCGCACTTCTTGGCATACACGGCAAAGTTCACCGCATTGCCACCCGGATACATTGTGTGGATATGCTCGTAGCAGTCGACGACGTTGTCGCCAAACCCCAGTGCGCTCACGTTAAATGCCATGACGCCGCCTCTCTCTTATGCCAACGGAACCACTGTTGTGACAGCAGTACCGCCCAGAATCTACGCGAGTTCCAGCAGCTCCGGCAGCTGGTCGATAATCTTGTCCGCGGCATCCTGGCTAAAGCCAAAGCGCTCCTCGCGCTTGGCAATAACCGTCAGGCCGGCTCGCTTACCCGCGGTAATGCCCGGAACGGAATCCTCAACGCAGCAGCAGCGATTCGCGGGCAGCCCCAGCAGGTCCAGCGCATGCAGGTAGATGTCGGGCTCGGGCTTGCTCTCCTTAAACTGCTCGCCGCTCACCACATACTCAAAGGCATCCGACAGCCCGCATGCGTTGAGCACTTCCTCGATGCTATCCATGGGAGACGAGCTGGCAAGCGCCACGCGAACGCCACGGCGCGGCAGCTCTCGAATCGTATCCACGGCGCCTGGGTTAATCAAAGCCTGATAGTCGCGCGGACGCTCATGCGCCCACTCGTCCCAACGGGCCAACGCTTCCTCGCCAGTGAAGTGCCCCTTACCGGCGCGCTCAAACCAATCGACCAGCATATGCAGGAAGAACTGATGCGAGGTACCGACCTGCCCATTCAACTCCTCTTGAGTCAGATTAAGCCCAAGCTCCTTGGCAAACGCGGCAGTCTCGCCCAGGTAGTAATACTCGGTATCGACAATGACGCCGTCCATGTCAAAGATAACGGCGTCGAACGGAAATGCGGACACGGCACCCTCCCTAACAAAAGGGCGCCTGCAAGCAGGCGCCCAAACCATGCATTATCGGCGATTCTAACCCAGCAGCTTATCCAGCGCCATTGCAATACCATCTTCGTTGTTATCGGCGGTCACCATCTGGGCCACAGCCTTAACCTCATCGACGGCGTTACCCATGGCAACACCGG
>CAUEUQ010000105.1:0-4949 GCA_959021215.1 uncultured Collinsella sp.
CCGCAGGCCCAGCGCGATGCGTGCCTGGCCATGGGCCTCACTCGCTGGGAGGCCACACTGCACATCCTGATCCCCGAGGCCATGCCCGCCATCGTGACCGGCATCGTGCTTTCGGCCGGCCGCGTCTTTGGCGAGGCCGCGGCACTGCTCTTTACCTCGGGCATGAGCTCGCCGGTGCGGCTGAACTTCTTGAGCTTTAACCTTTCGAGCCCCACCTGCGCCTGGAACGTGTTCCGCCCCGGTGAGTCGCTCGCCGTGCATATTTACAAGATCTATGGCGAGGGCAGCCCCGAGGCCCAGCAGATCGTTTGGGGCACCGCTGCACTGCTGATGATCTGCGTGCTGCTGTTTAACATAGTTGCCCGTATCGTGGGCAAGCAACTGGCAAGGAAGATGACGGCCGAATGAGCGAGATGAATGCAACGCCCGCAACCGAGGCGGCCACGTCCGAGACCCAGGACTTTCTGTCGAGTGTGGGGGAGAGCGAAAAACGCGTGCGCGTGAGCGGCAGGGCCGTGAGCGACGAGGTCGTGCTCTCCACCAAGGACGTCAACGTGTACTATGGCGACCACCATGCGCTGCACGATACGTCGCTCGACTTTCACAAGGGCGAGATCACGGCGCTCATCGGGCCTTCGGGCTGCGGCAAGTCGACCTTCTTGCGTAGCCTCAACCTGATGAATCGCGAGATTCGCGGCTGCCGCGTGGAGGGCGAGATCAATTACCGCGGGCGCAACGTGAATACCAAGACCGAGAACACCTACGAGCTGCGTCGCTCCATTGGCATGGTGTTCCAGCAGCCCAACCCGTTCCGCAAGTCCATTCGCGACAACATCACGTTTGCGCCTAAGCGCCACGGTGTCACCGACCGCGACGAGCTCGATCGCATGGTCGAGGAGAGTCTGCGCGGCGCGGCGCTGTGGGACGAGGTCAAGGACAAGCTCGACAAGAGTGCCTACGCGCTTTCGGGCGGCCAGCAGCAGCGTCTGTGCATCGCGCGCACGCTGGCGCTCAACCCCGACGTGATCCTGTTTGACGAGCCCTGCTCGGCGCTCGACCCCATCTCGACGCTGGCGATCGAGGACCTTATGTCGTCAATCGTTGCCGACCGTGCCATCGTCATCGTGACGCACAACATGGAGCAGGCGTCGCGTGTGTCCAACCGCACGGCGTTCTTCTACATGGGCGATATGGTCGAGTACGACGAGACCGACGAGATTTTCCAACGGCCCAAGGATAAGCGGCTGAATGATTACCTCACCGGCATGTTCTCCTAGTCCGGGACATGCTTGAGGCCCGTGGCGGCCACGGTCGCCACGGGACTGATTGGAGGGGCGGGTCATCTCTTGCGGGAGATGGCCCGCCTTTTTGCTCTGCGACCGAAGCGACCACCACAAAGGGGACAGGCACCTTCGTGGTGGTTTGGGGTGGGGCTCGCTGCTATCATGGACAACGTTGAATTTCTACGAAGGAGCAGGGCATATGGCGATTCTTTTGGGATGCGATTCCATCAGCCTAGAGTTTCCCACCAAGCATATTTTCGATAGCGTGACGCTCGGCGTGGGCGAGGGCGACCGCATTGGTATTGTCGGTAAAAACGGCGACGGCAAGTCGACGCTGCTGAGCGTGCTCGCCGGCACGCTGGAGCCCGACGATGGCCGCGTGACGCATCGCCGCGGCACCACGATCGGTCTGCTCGGCCAAAAGGACCAACTTGTCGACACCGATACCGTGCATCATGCCGTCGTGGGCGACACGCCCGAGTATGAGTGGGCGTCGAGTCCGCGTACGCGCCAGATCCTCGCCGGTCTCATTAGCGATGTGCCCTGGGAGGGCACGGTGGGCGAGCTTTCGGGCGGTCAGCGCCGTCGCGTGGACCTTGCGCGCCTGCTGATCGGCGACTACGACGTGCTCATGCTCGACGAGCCCACCAACCACCTGGACATGCGCACCATCAACTGGCTCGCGCGCCACTTAAAGGCCCGCTGGCAGCGCGGTCAGGGCGCCATGCTCGTGGTCACGCACGACCGCTGGTTCTTGGACGAGGTCTGCACCAGCATGTGGGAGGTCCACGACGGCCAGGTCGACCCCTTCGAGGGCGGCTACTCGGCATATATCCTTCAGCGCGTAGAGCGCGACCGCATGGCCGCCGTCACCGAGGAGCGCCGTCGCAACATGGCGCGCAAGGAGCTCGCGTGGCTGAGCCGTGGCGCCCAGGCGCGCTCCACCAAGCCCAAGTTTCGCGTGGATGCCGCTCGCGAACTCATCGCCGACGTGCCGCCCGTGCGCGACGAGCTGGAGCTCAAACGCCTGGCGGTGAGCCGCCTGGGCAAGCAGGTCATCGACGTGATCGACGTGGACGCCGGCTATGCGGATACCGACGGCGCGCCCAAGCAGGTGCTCTCCGACGTGACCTGGCTTATCGGCGCGGGCGACCGCTATGGTCTTTTGGGCGAGAACGGCGCCGGCAAGTCGACGCTGCTCGACGTGATCCAGGGCAAGATCGCGCCCCTGCGCGGCCGCGTGAAGATCGGCCAGACGGTGCGCTTTGGCGTGCTGTCGCAGCAGCTCGAGGAGCTCGAGCCCTACATGGGCGACACGATCCGCGAGGTGTTGAGCAACTATAAGAAGTACTACGTCATCGACGGCAAGGAGACTTCGCCCGAGAAGCTCTGCGAGCGCCTGGGCTTTACGACCCAACAGCTCTGGAGTCGTATCGGCGACCTTTCGGGCGGCCAGCGCCGTCGCCTGTCGCTGCTGCTGACGATCCTGGACGAGCCCAACGTGCTTATCCTGGACGAGCCGGGCAACGACCTGGATACCGATATGCTCGCGATTGTCGAGGATCTGCTGGACGGCTGGCCCGGCACGCTGATCCTGGTGACGCACGACCGTTTCCTCATGGAGCGCGTGACCGACCAACAGTGGGCACTGCTTGACGGCCACCTGACGCATATGCCCGGCGGCGTCGATCAGTACCTGCGCCTGTGCAACGCCACCGCCGAGGGCGAGCCCGTGGGCGCGCCGAGTGCCAAGACCGGCACGTTCGACACCGGTGCCGCAGCGGTTGCGGCCGAAAAGCCTAAGACGAGCGGGCAGCCCAACGGTCTTTCCAACGCCGAACGCCAGAAGCTCCGCCGCGAGGTGAGCTCGCTCGAGCGCAAGATGGAGACGCAGCGCGCTCGCGTGGAGGAGGCCGAGGCCGCCATGGCCCAGGTCGATCCCACCAACTACACGGCGCTGGGCGAGCAGCAGGCAAAGATCGACGAGGCTCACGCTGCCATGGACGAGCTGGAGATGGCGTGGCTCGAGGCGAGCGAAAAGCTCGAGGGCGAGGAGTAGGCGAGAATGATCAAAGCCGCGTTTTTCGATATCGACGGCACGCTGCTGAGCTTTAAGACCCACCGGATTCCGGCGTCGGCGCAGCAGGTGCTCGACAGCTTTCACGAGCAGGGGATCGCGTGCGTGATCGCCACGGGCCGTCCGACCTACCAGATGCCGGACTGGCTGTTCGACCTGGGCTGGGATGCGTACATTACGCTTTCGGGCCAGCACTGCTTTGATGCCGAGGGGGTTTACCGCAGCTGCCCGATCGATTCGGACGACGTCGCGGTGATTGTGGACCAGGTGGCGCAGGGGCGCTACGACTCGCTGTGCATGCAGGGCGAGAACTCGTTTGTGAACCGCCTGTCCGAGCGCGTGGTGACGGCCGGTAGCAACGCGGGAATCGTCTACCACGAGGAGCCGTTTGAGCACGCCTTTGACGCACCGGTCTACCAGTTCTGCGCCTTTGTGGACCCTGACGACGAGCATATCGTGACCGATGCCGTGTCGCATTCGCTCGCCACGCGCTGGTGCGACCTGTTCTGTGACATTATTCCCGCTAACGGCGGCAAGGACCTGGGCGTGGCGGCGACGCTGGAGCGCCTGGGCATCGACGCGAGCGAGGCGATTGCCTTTGGCGACGGCGAGAACGACCTGTCGATGTTTGCCGCCGTGGGCACTAGTGTGGCCATGGGCAACGCGCAGGAGACTGTGAAGGCCGCAGCGACCTACGTTACGACCGCCGTAGACGATGACGGCATCTACAACGCCGCGAAGCACTTTGGACTCGTGTAGCTGCGACCCGGCACTTGGGGACACTCCTTGCGGGGCGTGTTCCCATTTTGTTTTCGTCCCGCTCGTTTTGTGAAACACGGCTAACTTTTAGGCAAAGTAGTAAGACATGGGCAACTTTTGCGGTAAAGTAAGCCGTGGAAAGTATCCAACGGCTAACTAGCAATCATCGCGAAAGGCGGTCCATGGCCCTGCGTGAATCCGGAGAAGACTATCTCGAATCGATCTACGTTCTGTCGCAACGTCAGGGCATCGTGCGCTCGATTGATGTTGCAGAGTACCTTGGCGTAACTAAGGCAAGCGTTTCAAAAGCTATGGCGACGTTGGAGAACAACGGCTACGTCGAAATGGGCAAGCGAGATGTTCATCTGACGGAGCGTGGTCTGGAGGTCGCTCGTCAAATGTGGGAGCGTCACTGCTTTTTCGTGGGGCTGCTGGAGGATGCGGGTGTTTCGGCTGAGGTCGCGTCGCAAGAGGGCTGCCACATGGAGCACTGCCTGAGCGAGGCAAGCTTCGAGAAGCTACGGGCGATGTTGGGCCGGGAAGATGTAGCGGGTCCAACAACAGAAGCCTAACTGTCCCACGGTAGCGCAGAGTTCACGCAAAGCGCGAACCAGCGACTGGGACCAGCGGCCCTTTCGGCCAAGTCCATTTCAGCAAAGGAACCCCGCTAGCAAGCGATGCCCAAGAACCGCCAGCAACGTTACTGCAGGCCGGGACCGGGCTTGGTTTTGAAAACACTCCGCACTGATATCTTCTGTATTGAAGACGTCGATGGTGCACCCGTATACCATTGACGTCGACACCATCAGATGCGGACCGCGCGGTGACCC
>CAUEUQ010000106.1:0-4944 GCA_959021215.1 uncultured Collinsella sp.
AGGTCAGCGCCCTTTCGTTTCACGTCACCTTGTCTCAAATGCGGCCCGCTCGCTGTCCGTCCTCTGCCTGCGGCGTTGTCTTGCCCCGGATGCGGCAGTTAGGGACGTTCCTTTTCTGCCGGCAGCTTGGGACACTCCTGGTAGTCATTGGGGACGTTCTTAAACGACTACATAGAACAAGAGTGGATGATCTCCCGGTTTGAGCCTGCATTCAAGCTCAAAGTGGGAGATCATCCACTCTCGTTTCGTTTGTTGATTTCGATGCCTACATTTGTAGGAACAGTTCGTGGAGGCGGGTATCGTCGTCGAGCTCGGGGTGGAAGGTTACGCCGAGCTGGTTGCCCTGACGGGCGGCGACAATACGACCGTCGACTTTCGCTAAGGCCTTGGCGTCGCCGTGGACCTCGACGATGCGGGGCGCGCGGATAAACGTCAGCGGCACTTCACCGTCGATGCCGGCTATTTGCCCCTTGGTTCGAAAGCTGCCGAGCTGCCTGCCGTAGGCATTGCGCTCGACAAGTACATCCATGGTTTCCAGACGCGGCGTGCCCTTATCGTCATGGGCGGCAAGGTCGTGAGCCAGTAGAATCAGGCCGGCGCAGGTGCCCAGGACGGGCATACCTTCAGCGATACGGGCACGAAGCTCCTCGAGCATGCCCAACTCATCAAGCAGCTTCCCTTGAACGGTAGACTCGCCGCCGGGAAGTACCAGACGGTCAAAGTCCTGCTTCAAATCAGCCGCCTGCCTCAGCTCAATACAGTGTGCGCCAAGCTCGAATAGTCTTGCCTCGTGCTCGGCAAATGCGCCTTGGACCGCCAGCACGGCGACCGTTTGGTCTGCATAATCGCTCATGTGCGATCCTTTCTGCCGGACTAGCGTCCGCGCTCCTCCATGATGATTTCGATCTCGTCGGCGTTGATGCCCACCATGGCCTCGCCCAGGTCCTCCGAAAGCTCGGCGATGAGCTTGGCATCGGTGAAGTTTGCCACGGCCTTGACGATGGCGGCGGCGCGCTTGGCGGGGTCGCCGCTCTTAAAGATGCCCGAGCCGACAAAGACGCCCTCGGCACCCAGCTGCATCATCAGCGCGGCATCGGCGGGGGTCGCTACGCCGCCGGCGGCAAAGTTCACGACGGGAAGCTTACCCGTGGCATGGACCTCGCGCACCAGCTCAACCGGAACCTGCAGTTGCTTGGCTGCCTCAAAGAGCTCGTCGTCGCGCAGGGCAACAACGTCACGGATCTGCTTTTGGATCTTGCGCATGTGACGTACAGCCTGGACGACGTCGCCCGTGCCCGGCTCGCCCTTGGTGCGGATCATCGTGGCGCCCTCGGCAACACGGCGCAGCGCCTCGCCCAGATCGCGGGCGCCGCAGACAAACGGCACGTCAAACTGGGTCTTGTCGATGTGATAGACGTCATCGGCAGGGGAGAGAACCTCGGACTCGTCGATGTAATCGATCTCGATGGCCTGCAGGACCTGCGCCTCGACAATGTGACCGATGCGGCACTTGGCCATGACGGGGATGGAGACGGCCTCTTGGATGCCCTTGATCATCTTGGGGTCGCTCATGCGCGAGACGCCGCCTGCGGCGCGGATGTCGGCCGGGATGCGCTCGAGTGCCATGACGGCGCAGGCGCCTGCCTCCTCGGCGATACGTGCCTGCTCGGGCGTGGTGACGTCCATGATGACGCCGCCCTTGAGCATCTGCGCGAGTTCGCGATTGAGTTTGACGCGATCGGCCTTGCTGGTCTGTTCTGCCATGGTTGCTCCCTTGGTTGGCATGTGCATTGCTTGACGGAACATCCTATCGGGGAGCTGGGTATGGCAAAATACTCAGTTTTCGAGATAATAATAATGTCAGCCTAATACCAGATTGAACAGCTCGATAAGGTCAGGTGGCAAACTCATGCTTGACTACAATTTGGAAAAACGCGGCGAAGCATCGCTTTATGAGTATGTTTACCAGCAAATTCGAGATGATATTGTTGCTGGACGTATTGTGGCGGGGGAGCATCTTCCGTCTAAGCGCGCCTTTGCCAGTCATCTGGGAATCAGTGTCATTACCATCGAGAATGCATATAGCCAGTTACTTGCCGAGGGCTATATTTGCTCAATGCCGCGTCGTGGCTACTACGCTTGCAAGCTTCCGGATGCACCGGTTTTGCCTTTGGCTTCGCAGGGCATCGACCGAGATACCGTCTCTGTGGGCCTCAGCGCGCATGATGTCAACGGACAGGTCGAGCTGTTCGATGCACTTTCTCCTTCCGCTTTGGAGGCGGCGCGGCTTTGGCAAAGCGCACTACGGGCGACGCTGGCATCCGAAGATGAGCGCGAAATCTTTTCGCCCGCACCGGCGCAGGGCACCGCTCGGCTGCGACGCGCAATTGCTCACCATCTGCGTGGGACAAGGGGCATGAATGTCGACCCCGACAACATTGTTATCGGTGCAGGCGCCCAGCTGCTCGATACCATGTTGGTTCAGTTGCTTGGAGCCGACAAGGTGTATGCCGTTGAGGACCCGGGCTATTTGCGTCTGACGCGTATCTATCAGGCTATGGGCTGCAAAGTTCGACATATCCCGTTGGATGACGAGGGCGTGGACTTGAGCACTCTGCAGAAAAGCGGGACCGATGTCCTTCACCTGATGCCGTCCCATCAGTATCCGACCGGCCTTGTGACGAGCATTGCGCGTCGCTATGCGCTTCTGAGCTGGGCCGCCGAGCGACCAGGTCGGTATCTCATCGAAGATGACTTTGATTGTGAGTTTCGCCTTGCCGGGAAGCCGATTCCCGCGCTCGCATCGATCGATGCCGCCCAGTCGGTTATCTACACCAACACGTTTTCGAAGAGCCTTTCATCGGCGTTGCGTTTGGCGTATATGGTGTTGCCCGATGAGCTAATGGAGCGGTTTAGGCGCAACCTTGGTTTCTACGCCTCGTCGGTGAGCTCTGTTGACCAGGTCGCTTTGGCGCGTTTGCTGGAATCGGGTGATTACGAGCGACATGTGAACCGCGTGCGCGTTCGTGCTCGCGAGGCGCGTGATGGCCTGACGTCGCTTGTGCGGAAAGCGTTTCCGGCAGGGGAAGTCTCGATCGAGCAGGCAGATGCGGGCCTTTACTGTACCGTGGTTGCGGAGCGTGGAACGGGCGGAAGCACTTTTGCACGGGCCCTCACGCGCTCGAGCATCTCTTTTATCGATATCGGTGACTGTTTTTGGTGTGCCGATGGCGCATCTGTCCCTGAAAACTCAAGTCAAATTCTTGTTCAGTATGACGATTTGAGTCCAAAAGCGCTAAATACCTTGGAATCGCAGCTAATGGGAGCGCTCTGCAATCTAAGTGAGTAGGCTTTTGGAACTTTGGCGACCAGGCAGTTTTGTAACAAGCTATCTACCTGCGGTTTTGAAAAGCAGGATGACCGGGCTGCTCGGGATGTTCAAAAAAGTCTACTCACTTGTCGCGCAAAGCTTCTGCATGAGAAAAAATGGGGTTTTCAACAGAACTTCGTCCAGCTCTCGGCAAGCTTTTGGCCAGTTGGGGAGGGCTGTTGAAAACTTGGCAGTCCGTTCGGCACCATTTTTGGCGCGTTCGCGCCAATGCGTGACTGACTGGGTTGAAATTCGTGTTTTCCTGTGCCTATGAAAGATCTACTTTGTGACATATCGGCTTTTAGGTACTGGCGTTTGCCTCCTCAAGTCCGCGCTTTGTGTCCGCCGCTTCCACGACCGGAAGAAGACCGGCAGCGATATGATCTCGCCCGCAACCCGACGGCTGCGGTCGCGCTCGGTTTTCCGTTGCATACATTGGTTCGGACGAGAAACAAACGGACTTGTCCTGCCAGCATTAGGCAGCGGCTGTTTCTTGGTGAGCTCCCCAGGGAATCCGTGCTGGAAACGGAGCATGGATTTTTGATTACGTCTCCTCTACTGACGGCATTCATCATGTCACGGCATCTGACGGATCTTCAGCTTCTTTTGGTATTGGCGGAGATGTGTGGCTTGTTTGCGGTGTGTGCCCTGCCGGCGTTACTTGAGACGGAGCTTTCGCGTGCAATTGATTCGGGTGCGATTTCGACAACGTTCGGTTGGGCGCGCTGCCCGTCCGAGGACGGCACTGCCTCAAATTTATGGCGTCGAGACGCTTTGGTTTTGGGCGGAGACCTTGACCGTTTTTGTTCAGATGTTTGTGGGATGCGTTACGGCAATAGATTTATGGCGGTATCGCAACTCGTTCCATTGGGTGCCGCGTCGCCTTTTGAGGTCGAGGCGTATTTGCTACTTGCACTGCCGCGATCCCTGGGAGGCGAAGGTTTTTGCGGCATAGAGCTTAATGTTGAAGTGATGCTAAACACAAGTGCTCGAGCGATTGTGGGAAAGTCCCGTGTATATATCGACCTACTTCTTTCTTCACCGGACGGTAGGCGACAGGTGGCCATTGAATGTCAGGGAAAGGCCTCGCACGGACGCGCAGGGGATGGCTTGCGTGACGCTGACCGCATGACGGCCCTTCAGGCCATGGGCTACGATGTACTTCTCCTGACACACAGACAGATATCCGATGAGGGTAGATTCCGCGCGATCGTTAAGACCGTATGCAGGATGCTCGATGCTGAATATCGTGATAAAAGCTCAGATGAGCAAAGGGCTGAGGCATTACTCCGGTCTGAACTATTCGTTGACTGGACAAAATTGGGAGTAATCGACGGAAAGATGCCCGCTAGACACAAAATGGCTCGATCGTGGACGGCTGCGGTTCTAAGTGAGTAGGCTTTTAGCACTTTGGCGACCAGGCCGTTTTGAAACAAGTCATTTACCTGCGGCTTTATAAAGCAATATGGATGGCGTGCTCGGCAAGTTCCAAAAAGTCTACTCACTTAGTTTTTGACGATAAACCTATGCCGAAGGCGGTCCTATTTCAGGTAGTTAACAAGTTTGTGAGGCAC
>CAUEUQ010000107.1:0-4789 GCA_959021215.1 uncultured Collinsella sp.
GCACGAGCCGGAGAGCACTTAATGTGCTCTCCGTGCGAGCAGGACTGTAGAGCAGGAAACCTTGCATACGCCCGCCCGCTCCCGAGGGGCATCTCTCATGCAAAAACTGTCGTGGGGTAAAGTCCGAGGTCAGTGGCGTTTTATACCGAGAAATCAAAAAAAGTTGAAAATTCATTACAAATTTGCGTTGACTTTAGGCAACTAAAGTTTCATACTCCTTTTCAACCACTGGGGGATGTGAACGCGCACGGATCGTTCACATCATGATTGAAGAGGATTTCTTAGACATGTTCACGCATCAGCTAAACATTATCAGCGTAGTAATTATCTGATGCGGGTTAGCACATACAGCTAGCCCGTACGATAACGGGCGGCTGATGAAGATGAGGGCTGTCGAGCGCAACCGACGGCCCTCATTTTTTATGTCTAGGAAGTTCTTTTTAGAGGAGGAAATGTAATGAACGGAGTTTTGCTCATGGTTGTGGCCGCGGCGGTGCTCGCCTGCGGCTATCTGGGCTATGGCCGCTGGCTGGCCAACAAGTGGGGCGTTGACAAGGATGCCCTCACGCCGGCCAAGCGCATGAAGGACGGCAACAGCTTCTCGCCCGTCTCCGCCTTCACCGCGTTCTCGCACCAGTTCAGCTCGATCTGCGGTGCTGGCCCTGTCACGGGTACGATCGTCGCCATGGCCTTTGGCTGGCTGCCTGTCGTGCTCTGGGTCCTCGTCGGCGGCATCTTCTTTGGTGCCGTCCACGACTTTGGTGCCCTGTACGCTTCGATGAAGAACAACGGCAAGTCGCTCGCTCAGCTCATCGAGAAGTACATCGGCAAGACCGGCCGTCGCCTGTTCCTGCTGTTCTGCTGGCTGTTCTGCATCATCGTCATCGCCGCTTTCACCGACATGGTCTGCAAGACGTTCATGTTCACCCCGGCCGTTGACGCTTCTGGTGCTGCTACCGGTGCCATCGACTTCACCAAGTCCTATGCCGCCGGCTGCGCTGGTACCATCTCCATCCTGTTCACCTTCGTCGCTATCGCCTTTGGTTGGGCCCAGAAGAAGTTCAACCTCACCGGTGCTGCCGAGTTCGTCACCGGCGTGGTCCTCATGGTTCTCATGTTCGCCGTCGGTATGCAGTTCCCGGTCTACCTGGATAAGTTCCAGTGGTTCGCCGTCGTCATGGTCTACCTGGTCTTCGCTGGCGCTATGCCCATCCAGATGCTCAAGACCCCGCGTGACTACCTCACTTCCATCATGATGATCGTCATGATCGTCTGCGCTGTCCTCGGCATCGTCGTCCTGGGCGTCAACGGTCAGGCCACTATCACCGCTCCGGTCTTCACCGGCTTCTCCACTGCCTCCGGCATGATGTTCCCGGTCCTGTTCGTCTCCGTCGCTTGCGGTGCTCTCTCCGGTTTCCACAGCCTCGTTTCTTCCGGCACCTCTTCTAAGCAGGTCGAGAAGGAGCAGGACGCCGTCAAGGTCGGTTACGGCGCCATGATCGTCGAGTCCTTCGTCGGCATCCTTGCCATCATCGTCGCCGGCATCATGTTCTCCGACATGAATACCGCCGGTACCGGCGCCCTCAACGCCGGTGTCGCTTCCACCCCGTTCCAGATCTTCGCCGCTGGCATCTCCCGCGGTATGCAGGCCTTCGGTGTTGACGGCACGCTCGCTACCGTCTTTATGACCATGAACGTCTCCGCTCTGGCCCTGACCTCGCTCGACGCCGTCGCCCGCATCGCCCGCACTTCGTTCTCCGAGTTCTTTGCCCAGACCAACGATGCCCTGGCCATCGAGTCCAAGGCCGGCTACATGAAGGTCCTCGGCAACCCCTGGTTCGCCACGGTCGTTACCCTGCTTCCCGGTCTCGCCCTCGCTTTTGGTGGCTATGCCAACATCTGGCCGCTCTTTGGTGCTTCCAACCAGCTGCTCGGCGGCATGACCATGATCACCCTCGCCGTGTTCTGCAAGTGTACCGGCCGCAAGGGCTGGATGCTCTACGTGCCCGTCGTCTTCCTGCTCTGCTGCACCTTCACCTCGCTGGTCCAGAGCGCCATGGGCTGCATGGCCGCTGTCCAGGCTTACGGCTTCTTCGGCACCATCCCGGCTACCGCCACCACGGCCGCCGTCTCCGTCGCCGCCACCAAGGGCCTGCAGCTTGTTTTCGCCGTCCTGCTGATGGTCCTGGGCCTCATCGTCGCCGTCAACTGCCTCAAGGAGCTCTTCGGCAAGGAGGCCGGTTCCATGCCCGACGAGGAGCCCGAGTGGTCCGAGATGGGCAAGGCCGAGTACGGCCGCGCCGCTGCCGCTGAGGCTCCTGCCGACGCCGAGGCCGCCAAGGCTTAGTCGACCTGACGAGTTGAACGTCACATCTATATGACTCGGAAAGACCGGGTCCGCGACTTCGCGGGCTCGGTCCTTTTTTCATGCAAAAGCTGGTGACGCTCGAGTGTTCTCGCAGATGTTTTGCGTGGATAAGGGCGTGCGTTGTACCATATAGACGTATATGTGTACATATGAAAAGGGCCCCGTGGCCAAGACGGTATATTCCGATAACCAAAATAATGTCGATGCCCTGGCTGAGCGTCTGAGCAGCCAGACATCGCTTTCTGCTGAGCGTGCCAAGCTGGTTGCCTACGACCTGCTTTGCCGCAAGGCACTCAAGATTAAGTCGAGCGCGCTGGCGCAGATTTTCCGCTCCGTCGATAAGGAATGTGACACCAAGGCGATGCGCGATGAGCTTATCGCGGCAAATATCGTGACCAAGATCGAGGGTAGCGGCATTAACGGGCGCCCGGCGTTCTATACCATCAATGCCGAGATCCGCGATGCCCAGGAGCAGCCTGCCGAGTCCGTCGAGGATTCCGCTGACGTGCCTGCTGTGGAAGAAACTGCTCCGCGTGAGCATGTCGATACCGATGAGTTGCTCGATGAGAACGTCGTGCGTGCCTTTACGGCCAAGGCAGGACGCGGCGGTTTTGGTGGGGGTGGCAAGCGCGATGCGCAGCGCCGCGCCCAGCAGGAGCGCTTCCGTCGCGCCGTTGCTCAAAAGGGCGAGACGGATGCCGAGGCTGTTGAGACCGAGGTTGCTGCCGAGTCGCAGAAGCCCACGAAGGAGCAAAAGCCCGTGGAGGCCCAAGAGCCCAAGCGCCGTCGCGGTGCTCACTTTAAGGCTGCACAGCAGGATGCCGCGCGTGAGGTTGAAGAGTCTTCTGAGGTTGCAGACGATGTTGAGGAGTCTGTCAAGAAGGCTCCGGGTTCATGCCGTCCCGGACGTGGTTTTGCGGGGCGCGCGTATCCCGTAAGGCGTCAGGAGAAGAGCGAACCGGCTTCGACCACTCAGGGCGAGAAGGACGAGAAGGCCGTTGAGCCGGTGGCTCGCGAGCAAAAGCCTGTTGAGCCGCAGCTTGAGGTTGATGCCGAGGCCAAGGGCCAGCAGCCTACTGATGAGCAGACGGAGCAGGGCGCGTCGAGCAAGCCTCGCCGCCGTCGCCATCGTGGGGGCCGCAGTTCCCATGCCGAGACTGCGGCCGAGAAGACCACGCCGCAGAACGAGGATGCGAAGGCCGAGGTTTCTTCGGGGCAGCCTAAGCGCCAGCCGGCGAAGGAGAGCAAGTCCGTTCGTCCGCAGAAGCAGGCGTCTATGCCGAAGCGCGAGCGCAATTCCCAGGGCGATTCTAAGCGCAAGTCTCAGAGGAAGCCGGAGTCTGCCGCAGCAGATACTGCTGCCCAGCAGCCCAAGTCGGCCGTTCACGGCGAGGCCTCGGCGTTTGCCCTTGCCCGCGTTTTAGGCAGGCAGCTGCTCAAAGTTGTCCCTACGCCCACGGCGCTCTCTAAGATCAAGGAGCAGCAGACACAGATCGTAAAGGTCGAGGGCAAGGACGGCAAAAAGGCTCCGCAGCGCACTCAGCACAACGAGATGTCCAACCGCAAGATTGCCGAGGAAATCGCAATCATCCAGGCTTGGATCGAGCAGAACCGAGGTGCCGATACGCCGGTTGCCTCGCGCCGCCAGCGTGCCTACCAGATCTTTAACGACGAGAAGGCTTTTGACGGCAAGCACGGTGAGCGCCTGATCAGACGCATGACCGAAAAGGGCATCAGCATGCAGGCGATCAAGGTCGCCCCCAATCGCCCCGTGCACTTTACGGGCTTCTTTACGCTGGGCGCCGACAAGCCGTTCATTATGGTCGAGAACCTGGACACCTACGACGAGATCGTCAAGCTGCTGCGTGGCCGCAAGCACGCCAAGCTCTTTGGCATCAAGGTGGGCGGCGTGATTTTTGGCGGCGGATGCAAGGCGAGCGTCTCGCATGCCCTGGACGATTATCTGGCCGAGATTGGCTATCGCTTTAACTACGTCTACTACGTAGGCGATATCGATCGCGAGGGCGCGCGCATTGTCGAGCAGACTCGCAATGCCAATGTGGTTGAGATTCGCCTGCATGCCGGCATGTACCGCGCCATGCTTGCCGAGCATAAGCGTCGCGTGAAGGCCGGCGGCGAGTGCGAGCCCGCGGCTGCCAACCAGGGCGTGCCACAGAACCTGGCAGCGACGATCAAGGATCTGCCCATGGTCACGCGCGTGCAGTTCCGCAACGTGCTGCGTGAAGGCGGGCGCATTCCGCAGGAGATTCTGATGACCGCAGACTATCGGGATGGCGACTCGGGAAGCTTCGACCGCATGCTCAACAACTAGGGCGTTCGGCCCCGGGAGAGTGGGGACACCGGCTTAGGTTTCCTGCTCTACAGTCCTGCTCACGACGGAGGCCACATTAAGTGGCCTCC
>CAUEUQ010000108.1:0-4564 GCA_959021215.1 uncultured Collinsella sp.
AGCGCGCCGTCGAGAGCGGCCGTGTCGATGCCCAGTTTGCCCAAGAGGTCGCCGACCAGCCGCGTCGCAAACGCATCCTGATCGTGTGCGCCTCGGGAGCGGGAAGCGCCCGTATGCTCGAGCACCAGTACCGCAAGCAGTTTGGCATGTATATCGATTCGATTGAGACATGCGATGTCGCCCGCGTGGGAACGTTCGATTTTTCGCATATCGACTACGTGTTCACAACGGTGCCGCTCAACGTCAAGTTGCCCGTGCCCGTCCGCGAGGCCGATTTCTTCTTGGAGACGAGCGATGTCAACGCTATCCGCAAGGTGCTGAGCGACGACACTGCGCAATCGGACTCCGTGAGCTCTTTCTTTAGCCGTGCCCTGTTCTTCAACCGCGTTGAGGCGTCGTCGAAGCAGGCCGTTCTCCGATATCTCTCCGAGCGCGCCGTCGAGAGCGGCCGTGTCGATGCCCAGTTTGCCCAAGAGGTCGCCGAGCGCGAGAGCGCGAGCGCCACCTCGTTTGGCAATGGGGTAGCCATGCCCCATGGGATGCATCCCTTGAGCGCCGAGGCCTTTGTTACCGTGGGCCTGCTCGAACATCCCATTCTTTGGGACGAATACGGCCATGAGGTCGATATCGTCTTTATGGTGTCGTTTGCCCGGTCGGGCGGCGATGAGGCGCGGATCTTGAGCTCACTGCTCGCCGAGATCTTTATGGACCGCCAGGGGGTCGAGCGCCTACGCGAGCGCCGGTCCTGGCATGAGCTGATGGCGCTTGTGCAAGCGCATACGGCTTAAGACTTCTTTTGTCGATGACCCTGTCAGTCTACCTGCAATAAACCTCGAGGATTGCGGGCGGGAGATAGGCGTTTCGAATATTCAAGTACAAACCAAACATCACGGGAGAGGAGACCGTTATGGACGATCAGGGAACCGAGATGGTTTCGTTTCAGCTGGTCGCTGCAGCGGGAGAGGCACGCAGCCTTGCCTTCGAAGCCCTTGAAAAGGCAAAGGCGGGGGATTTTGACGCCGCCGCCAAACTCATGAAGCAGTCAAAGGATGCGGGAATCAAGGCTCACCACATCCAAACGCAGCTGCTTTCGACTGAGGCAGCGGGCGAGCATCTGTCGGTGGATGTGTTGCTGGTTCATGCTCAGGACCACCTCATGTGCTCCATGCTTGCTCAGGAGCTCGTGCAGGAGCTGATCTGCCTGTATGAGCGCACTGCAACCAAGAACGCCTAGCGGCGTGCGGTGACTATCCAACCAATCAATGCGAAGGGAATCCCTTATGAAGATCCTTCTTGTTTGCGCAGCTGGTCTGTCTACAAGCATTCTGATGAAGAAACTCGAGAAATATGCGGAGCAAAACGGCATCGAGCTCGATATCGATGCGGTGGGTATCGGCGAGTATCAGGAGACGTGCGCCAATTATGACGTGCTGCTCTTGGGGCCGCAGGTGTCCTACCAGCTCAACACCGTCAAGCAGGGGAGCGGTAAGCCGACCGCGGTCATCCCCGCACAGGACTACGGCATGGGCAACGCCGCCAACGTGCTGGCACTCGCCCAGTCGCTGTTGGGTTAGGAGGCAACCATGGAGAAGTTCATGACCCTGCTTCAGGAAAAACTGACCCCAATCGCCAATTTCTGCGGCACCGAGCGCCACTTTGCCTCCATGCAAAAGGGCTTTATGAGCGCGATCAGCTTCATCTTGGTATCTGCCGTCTTTATGATCCTCGCCAACCCGCCGGTCACGGCCGACCTGGTGGCGCAGGGCGGGTTCTGGTCCGTCTTTGGCCCTTGGCTCGATTTTGCCACGGCCAATAAGCTCACGCTGCTCATTCCCTTCAACATGACGATGGGCATACTGTCGGTGATCGTGACGTTCGCAATCGCCTATAACCTGGCGGGCACCTACAAGATGCCCAAGCTTAACGCCGGCATGACCTCGCTGGTGATGTTCCTGATCGCCGCGGCGCCGTCGTCCTACTACCAGCTTGCTGACGAGTCCGTGCTCCAGGCGGTCCCCTGCACCTATCTGGGTGCGCAGGGCCTGTTTACCGCCATCATCGTTGCCTTGGTCTCCGTCGAGGTCACGCGCTTCTGCCAGACCAAGGGCATCACCATCAAGATGCCCGATGGCGTGCCGCCGTTTTTGTCCGAAACCTTTGGCGCCATCGTACCTATGCTCGCCAACATCCTCATCTTCTTTGGCGGCAACCTGCTGATCCAGATGATCGATCCCGCGCTGTCCATCCCCTCGGTTATCGAGAAGCTGCTCGCTGCCCCGCTTTCCGTCGCAGTTGACTCTGTGCCCGGCGCACTGCTTATCTGCTTCATGACGCTGCTGTTTTGGTGCTTTGGCGTCCACGGCAACATGATCGTAATGCCCATCACCGCCCCGGTCACGCTTGCCGCCTTTGCCGCCAACGCCTCGCTCTATGCTGCCGGGCAGCCGCTTGAGTTCCACCCGGCGCTCATGTCGTTGGCCATCAACCTCATCGGCGGCACGGGTAATACGTTCTCTTTTGTGGCGCTCTGCGCGTTTAGGGCAAAGTCGCAGCAGCTCAAGGCATTTGGCAGGGCATCGATCGTGCCGAGCTTCTTCCGTATCTCCGAGCCCGCGATCTTCGGCGCGCCCATCATCTTCAACCCGATCCTCATGATTCCGTTTGTGCTAGGCGGCATGATCTCGGCCCTGCTGTATTGGGGTGCGGTCTCACTGGGTCTTGTCTCTAACTTCTACATCTTGGTGAGCGGCACGTTCCCCATCTTCGTTCAGGGCTTTGTCCAGTGCCTCGACCCGCGCATCTGGGTGTTTACGATCGTTTTGATCGTGGTCATGGCTGTGGTCTGGTACCCGTTCTTTAAGGTGTACGATAACCAGCTCCTGGCTCAGGAGCAGGAGAACGCCGCGGCAGCTTCTGCCGAGGATGCTGAGTAGCATGAGTTACTTTGACAGAACGTCTGCCGCCGGTATGCCCGAGGGCTTTTTGTGGGGTGGTGCCCTCGCCGCCAACCAGGCCGAAGGGGGCTGGAACGAGGGCGGCCGCGGCATGTCGCACTCCGACCTGATCCCACAGGGTTCCGACCGCTGGGATGTAATGTTTGGCAGGCAAAAGCCCGTGGACGATCCGGACAGGCTGTATCCATGCCGCTGGGGCAACGACTTCTTCCATCATTGGCACGAGGATGTCGAGCTCTTTGCCGAGATGGGCTTTAAGTGCCTGCGTCTTTCAATTTGCTGGAGCCGTATTTTTCCCACAGGGATGGAGACCGAGCCCAACGGCGAGGGCTTGGAGTTTTACCGTCAGGTATTCGAGGCGCTGCGCGAGCATGGAATCGAGCCGCTTGTGACGCTGTCGCACTACGACTATCCGTTGGCTCTGGTCGAGCGCTATGGTGGCTGGCAAAGCCGAGAGATGATCGAGCGGTATGCGCACTACGTCGAGACCGTCGGACGCGCGTACCAGGGCCTCGTGCGTTATTGGCTTACGTTCAACGAGATCAACAGCGTGGCGCTGTCCTATCTCAACGCGGGTGTCACGCTCGAGGATGAGCGTGACCGTGCAGCCGTGACCGCGGCGTTCTCGCACCATATGTTTATGGCGAGCGCTCGCGCTGTCGAGATTCTGCACAAGATCGATCCCGCAAACAAGGTGGGTTGCATGGTCGCTGCCGGTGCGACCTATCCGTACCGTTGTGCGCCCGAGGACGTATGGCTTGCGTATGAGGAGGACCGCGGCCGCTACTTCTACACAGACGTGATGGCTGCGGGCGCCTATCCTGCTTGGAAGCTGCGTGCACTCGAGAAAGAGGGTGTTCACGTGCCCTTTGAGCCGGGCGATACGGAGTATCTGGCAGAGCATACGGTCGACTTCATCTCGTTCTCGTACTATTGCTCGCGCTTGGTGTGCGCCGATGATCAGGTGATCGCCGAGAAGGCGGAGGGCAACGTGTTCCCGACGTTGCGCAATCCGTACCTCAAGGATAAAGAGACTGCCTGGAAGTGGCAGATCGATGCGCTGGGTTTGCGCGTGACGCTTGCCGGCTACCACGATCGTTACCATCTTCCGCTCTTTATCGCCGAGAACGGTGTGGGCGGACTCGATGCGCTGGAAGACGGCAAAGTCCACGATGCGTATCATATTGATTACCTGCGAAGGCATATTCTTGCGCTGCGCGATGCAATTGTCGAGGACGGTGTTGACCTGATGGGATACACGCCGTGGGGCTGTATCGATTTGGTGTCGGCCTCGACGGGGCAGATGAAGAAGCGCTATGGCTTTGTTTATGTTGATGCCGATGATATGGGCAAAGGCACGTTCGATCGCTACCGAAAGGACAGCTTCTGCTGGTACCAAAAGGTCATTGCATCAAATGGCGAGGACTTGAGTTAACTCTTGCAGGTCTGTTGCCCCCGCGGTCCGCTTCGGCCGCGGGGGCTTTTGTTATTTACCTAGTCCCCGATGAGACCCTCATTCTGTGGGTAGTCATTGGACGTTCTTAAACGACTAGTCATTTAAGTCTGTCCCCAATGACTGCGGAAACCCGGCACCTGGGGACGTTCCTTTT
>CAUEUQ010000109.1:0-4557 GCA_959021215.1 uncultured Collinsella sp.
TATTGAGACAATACCATGATTGCCTGTCTCTTTGCTGCTCAGTTATCTCTCATATTTTTCTCTCATCTTCCTGTCATCTCTCATATTAGAGACGAATGAGGGACGAGAGATACGCGAGTGATGGACGAGCGAGGATTTTCGGACGGTCGGATATCGAGAGTGGATATTTGGACGGTTTTTGGGGCTTTTGCGGCAAATTCCGTCCAAATATCCACTCTCGTTCGATAGGTATCCGGAAATCCTCGCTCGTCCGTCCGAATATCCACTCTCGTTTGGCGAGTGTCCAATTTTCCACGCTCGTGCGGCGGGCACGCGAGCCCTTCGCCCAATCCGCTGGCATCGTCTCCAGTTCGCCGCAGGGTCGCGGCCCCATATGGGTATACTCTCGAGGATTCGACTCGATTCGCCCCCGCTGGGGCGTCAAAGGAGACTGCATATGCCCACCACCTCAACCGACCCGCGCGCCGCAGCCGCTGCACTGCTGGTGCCCGGCACTACCTGCCACGGCTTTGCCGTCGAGCGCCGCGAGACCGTGCCCGAGCTCGACTCGGACGCTTACGTGCTGCGACACACTGCCTCGGGCGCTCGTCTGCTGTACCTGGCGTGCGACGACGAAAACAAGGCCTTTGCCATTGGCTTTAAGACGCCGCCGGCCGATTCCACCGGCGTGTTCCATATTCTTGAGCACTCGGTGCTGTGCGGATCGGCTAAGTTCCCCGTCAAGGAGCCGTTTGTCGACCTGATCAAGAGCTCCATGCAGACGTTTCTCAACGCCATGACCTACCCCGACAAGACCATCTACCCCGTTGCCACCACCAACGAGCAGGACCTGTACAACCTGATGGACGTGTACCTGGACGCGGTGTTCAACCCGGCCATCTATACCAAACCCACCATTTTTGAGCAGGAGGGCTGGCACTACGAGCTGGACCTGCCGGAGGGCGCCGAGAGCGAGGGCGACGGCAGCGCCGCAAGCCTGCGCGAGGGCACGCTGCGCTATAACGGCGTGGTGTTCAACGAGATGAAGGGCGCGCTGTCCGACCCCATGAGCGTGCTGGACGACGCCGTCAACGCCGCGCTCTATCCCGACACCGCCTATGCGCACGAGAGCGGTGGCGACCCGCGCGCGATTCCCGCGCTCACCTACGAGCAGTTCCTGGACACGCACGCGCGCCACTACAATCCTTCCAACTCCTACATCACGCTCTACGGCGACCTGGACGTGGACCGCGCGCTGGCCTTTTTGGACGAGCGCTACCTGTCGCAGCCGAGTGCCGCGAGCCGCCGCATAGACGCCGCCGTTGCCGCCGGCGAGGACCCGTCCGCGCTGTCACCCAATCCGCTGGACGTGCAGGCACCCGTGACCTGCGAGTATGAGCGCGTCGAGATGTCCACCACGCCCGAAAACGCCCTGGTGGGCCTGGGCCTTGTGCTGGGCAGCGCGCTCGACCGCAAGCGCACGATCGCGGCGGACATCCTGTTCGAGGCGCTGTTGGGTTCCAACGAGGCACCGGTCAAGAAGGCCATTCTGGCCGCCGGCCTGGGCGGCAACGTGGTGAGCTACACCGCAGCCGAGAGCCTGCAGCCCTACGAGCTCATCATGCTGCAAAATGCGCAGCCCGGCGTGGCGCGCGAGCTGCGTCGCGTGTTCCAGGACGCCTGCCGCGACCTGTGCGAGCACGGCGTTCCGCGCGAGCGCCTGGAAGCCATCATCAGCAGCAACGAGTACGACCTGCGCCAGCGCGACTATGGCATCGCCGACGGCGTGGCCATTGCGTGCGACGCGCTGAGCACGTGGCTCTACGATGACGACGCCGCAACGCTGGCACTCAAGTACGGCCCGGTGTACGAGGAACTGCGCGGCGAGCTGGACGGCAGCTATTTTGAGGACCTGCTGCGCGAGCTCGTGCTGGAAAACGATCACATGGCGCTGGTCGAGCTGGTGCCGGTGGATGCCGCCGAGGGTTCGGAGGGCGCCGAGGCCGCCGAGCTGGCAGCCAAGCGCGATGCCATGACCGATGCCGAGCTGGCCGACGTGGTCGAGCGCACAGCCGCGCTGCGTGCCGCACAGGAGGCGGAGGACACGCCCGAGGCCAAGGCCACGCTGCCGCGCCTGCGCGTGTCCGACATTGGCGAGGCGCGCCCCGAGCCGCCGCTGGTCGTAGACACGACCGCGCCCATCCCCTGCCTGCGCCACGGCATCCCCACCAACCGTCTGGCCTACGCCATGCAGTATTTCGACCTGAGCTGCGTCGCGTTTGAGGACCTGCCCTATGTGACGCTGCTCTGCCGTCTGCTCAAACAGCTGCCCACGAGCGAGCACTCGGCCGAGGAGCTCGACAACTTGCTCGCCGGCAAGCTGGGCTTTTTGAGCTTTACGACCGAGGTCATGACCCAGCCCGACGTGGACGGCGTGCGCCCCTACCTGCTGGTGAGCGCCGGAGCCCTGTCCGAGAAGATCGATGCGCTGGCGAGCCTGCCGCGCGAGGTGTGGTCGAGCACGCTTTTGCTCGATGCCGATGCCGACCGCATGCGCGACGTGCTCACGCAGATTCGCATTGGGCTTGAGCAGGGCTTTATCAACAACGGCCACTCGGCAGCGCTCGGTCGCGCGATGAGCTACAGCTCGCCTTCGGCCGTGGTGCGTGAGCAGCTTTCGGGCGTTGATTTCTATCTGTTCCTGCGCGATTTGCTCGACCACTTTGACGAGCGCCTGGATGGCCTGCGTGCCAAACTTACCGAGCTGGCAGGCCGCATCTTTGTGGCCGACGGCTGCCTGGCGAGCTTTACCGGCAGCGATGAGGACTTTAACGCATACTGGAATGCCGCGGGCGACCTGGGGCTGGACGCTGGCGACGGCGCCGATGCCGGCCGCGATGCGCTCGTGGTGCCGACGCCGTGCGACCGCCACGAGGCTTTTGTCATCCCCAGCGACATCTGCTTTGCGGCAAGCGCGTGCGACCCGCGTCGCCTGGGCATTGACGTGACAGGCGCCTGGGCGGTTGCCGCCAACGCGCTCTCCTACGACTACCTGTGGAACGAGATCCGCGTGAAGGGCGGTGCGTACGGCTGCGGATTCCGCGCGGCAGGCGAGCGTCAGACGGCGTTCTACACCTACCGCGACCCGGCAATCGATCCCTCGATTGAGCGCGTGGCGCGCGCAGGCGAATGGCTCGGCAGCTTTGAGCCCGACGAGGCCGCCTTTGAGGGCTTTATCGTGAGCTGCGTGAGCGGTATGGACGCGCCGGTGAAGCCGTACGCGCTCACCAAACGCCGCAACACGACCTACCTGGCCGGACTCGATCCGCATGCACGCGAGGAGCGCCGCGCCCAGATGCTCGCCGCCACGCCCGGCGAACTGCGCTCGCTCGGCGCCGACGTCACGCGTATCGCAGCCACCTCGCCCACCTGCGTCTTTGGCGGCCGAGACGTCATCGCCAAGAGCAACGCCGGCTTCAACGTAGTCGACCTGCTGAGCTAACCACAACAAAGGTAGATTTTTGGGACATGCCTGAAAATCTACCTTTTCTTTTGCCGCAGTCTGTCGGTTTATCTCGATCTGTAACGCCAAGACGGCAATATCGGCTCCAGATGTTACAGATCGAGACGTTTCCGGATGACGCCGGCCCTTTGTCTCAATCTGTAACATCTAGGTCCGATTTTGCCGAGTAACTGTTACAGATCGAGACAAACCGCCGCGAACACCTGCTCTTCGTCAAAACCCACGAAGGTGTCCATGAGCTGCCCCCTTTGCGATGATTTGTGTGGTGGTTTGGGTGTTTGCCCAGATAAAACCTGCCAAAATAAACCTGTCCCTTTTTGGTAGGTTTGGTAGAGGGAGCTGGGATGGATAAGGCTGAGTTGCGGCGGGCAGTGATTGCTCGGCGCGATGCTCTTGATTTGGATGTGCGGGCGGCGAAGTCTGCCGTTATCTGTGCGCGACTTGTTGAGCTGTTGGATCGCTTGGGTGCCGCGGCACCGCGCACCGTTGCCGTCTATGCCGCGATGGGTTCCGAGGTCGACCCAGCCGCGTTTGCCGCAGCGGCCACCAAACGCGACTGGCGCGTGGCCTATCCGTGCATGTTCTCGGCAACAGACGCCATGGCTTGTGGCCAGCGCATGTGTATGCGGGCAGTCTCTGTCGGCGATGCGTCCGCGGCTCCGTTTATCGCCCACCCCACGCGGGCCTTCGCGGCCACGGCCATCGACAGCAGCCGTTTCCCTATCGTACCTGCCGAAGAACTCGACATGGTCGTCGTGCCGCTTGTAGCCTTCGACCGCGCCGGCGCGCGCCTGGGTTACGGTGGCGGCTGCTACGACCGCTACCTGCCCATGCTCTCACCCGCATGTCAAATCATCGGCATCGCCTTTGACGAGCAGCGTGTCGACCACGTCTCCACCGACGCCCACGACCTGCCGCTACCCCACATCGTCAGCGCCTGATCGCCGCTGTTTCGCACCCGCAAGATGAGCGTGGAAAATCTCCCACTTTGGGCCCCCTTAGGGGGTGCGGACAGAAAGTTGGACCGCGGGGCGGTCCGGACTGGAGGTTCGCAT
>CAUEUQ010000110.1:0-4500 GCA_959021215.1 uncultured Collinsella sp.
AGTCTCTCCCGCCGGATCGACCTATCTGTCAGCACATACCGATTACAGGTACTTGCGCCAATCGTCATCGTCTTCATCGTCCTCGGCGGCAGCCTGGGCCTGCTCGGCGGCGCGGGCAGCCGCAGCGCGAGCGGCAACCTGGGCATAGGACTCCTCGTTGCGCTCGGGGAAGTTTGCCAGCACGTGCTCGAACTTGGCGAAATCTTCGTCCCAGCGCGTAGAGGGCACGGCAAAAAAGACCTGCTTGACCTTAAAGTCGCCCGATGCGAGCTCCTTGCGGAAGAGCTCGGCCACGGCCTCGGCGTCAAAGCCGTTGTTGTCGCAGCCCCAAGCGCCCAGCACGAGCTTCTCGCGACCCAGCTCGTCGCAGATGGCAAGCACAAAGCGGATGCGATCGCGCAGGGCGTCCAGCAGGGCATCGTCACCCACGCGATACTCCTGGCGAGCGCGCTTGGCGTTGGGCGCGGCGGCCACGATCACGTCGGCATACGCATGCACGTGGTTGCGGTCGAAGCGCACCGCAGGCACCACCAGCGCACGGTTGCGGTAAAGCTCGCAGTTGATGTTGCGGCGACGGTTCTCGCCGTACCATTTGCGCTGCTTATCGAGAACGTTGTACAGATACGAATCGGCGCACAGTGTGGCCTCCTGGCCCAGATAACCCTGAATATAGCCACCGCCCGGGTTGGTGAACGAGGCAAAGGCGAGCACGGCCATGTCGCAGAACTGCGCATAGCCACGACCGTTGTCCAAGATGGCCTGCGTGGCGGAGGCATCGAGCACGGTGACCTCAGGCAGGACCGGAGCGGGCTCCTCGGCGGCAGGCGCGGACTCGGTCTCCGTGGCCTCCTCTGCGGGCGCAGGCTCGGCCGTAACCTCGGTCTCGGCGGACGCAACCTCAGCGGTCTCGGCCTCGGCGGCCTCAGACTCCTCGGCAACCTGTTCCTCGACAGCGTCGACCGCTTGGGCCTTGGCCTTCATCGCCGCGACAAAGCCGGCAGGCATACCGTCAAACTCGCGAACACCGGCAAGCGAACGCTCGATATCCTTGGCGCACGCTTCGGACACAGTTGCCGCGTGACGCTCGGCGGCCTTGGCACGGGCCTCGCGCTTGGGATTGGGCTGACCCGCTCGGTTGGACCTGCGGTTACGGTTCCTGTTGTCGACGTCTGCCATACGTGGCCACCTTTCCTGTCGCTGCCGCTATCGGCTTTTCCCATCCATGATACCCCGCCGCGTACAAAAAAGACGGCCCCGAAGGACCGCCTTTCGCATCGATTTACACGCACGGCAAGCACCGCCGCAATTCGCCACTAGTCGCGACGGCCAAGGATGTTCAGAATGCGCAGGAACACGTTGATGATGTCCACGAACAGGTTGGATGCCATAAGCACGGCGTTGGGCAGCGTAGGCGGCACCGTCGTGGCAACATAAGTGTCGTAGCCAATAAAGCCGGCGAACACCACGATCACGATCAGATCGGTGATGGTCTGCGAGACGCCCATGAACATCAGCACGATCTCAACCAGAATAGTGGCGAGCAGAATGCCAAAACCGATGCCATACACGCGCTGGAAAAACTTGGGGAACGTCACGCCCAAGGCGCCAAAGACAAAGGTGATGGCGGCCGTGGCGATAAAGGCAGTGTTGATGGTGGGCAGGTCGTAGTTGGCAAGGCCAAACGACGCGGTCAGGCCAAAGGTACTCGCAAAGATTACGTAGCCCACAAGGGACAGGCCCACGGACTGCTTGCTGGCGGCGGCCGACATCATGACCATGCCGACGATGGTCAAAATAAACGAGCCAAAGACCAGCGGCAAGGCGGCGCCGCTCATCATCATGCGCGCAAACGACATGGTGCTCGTAAAGTAGGCGCCGGCGCCCATGGCGCAAAAGCCCAAGAAGATCAGGGCAGACATGGTGAGATTGTACGCGCGCGGCGACATCTCCTTGGCGCGGCTTGCGCCGCTCTCGATGGGGCCGTTCTGATAGCCCTGGATATCGTTCATAGTTTCGTCCTTTCAAAAGCGCCGCGACAGCGCCGTAGGTGACAAGATTCCTGTCATTGTACCCGAATGCCATATGTCCTTACCCACGGCGCTCGCCCTCGAGCGTACGATCAAAGGCCCAGACCCACCAACGTATCAGATGGGCCTGCGAGCCATCTGGTCGTTCGCGCGTCTGGTCCTCCAGATACAACTCGGTCGCGTGCCCGCCAAAACGCACCTTATAGGTTGCCGTACGAATGCCGTGGACCGTCAGGCCAAACCCAGTGGTCGAGACAATCTCGTCAATCGTAAAGCAGCGACCGTCGACCCAGCAGACGGTAACCGGCACGACTTGTCCGCCCGCGAGGATGCGAGCCACAACGTCCACATACTGCTTGTGCACGCGTCGAGTTTTGCCATCTGTCTGTCGATATTCCATGCCTCCTATTATCGAACGCATGTTTGCATGTTGTAAAGCGAACAGACTGTGGTTTTGGAGTGTCGTAGTAATCGCACGTGTCCGCATGGCGTGTTAGCAAAAAGAACACCCGCGGTCAACAGGGCTAATATTCAATTTTAGTGCCAAAAAGTTCACTTCTCCCATCAGAACTCGGTAAAGAAACCCACAGGAGGTGATACGATTTACCATGTTTTTGTAACGTGTCTGCAAACTTCGAGAAAGCCCATATATGGACGTAACGTTCTCAACCTTCCTCGGCCAAATTGTGTCGAACCCAGTCCTTGCCGTCACCGTGATCCTCGCGTTGGGCGCCATCTTCGTCAATGGATGGACCGACGCGCCCAACGCCATCGCGACCTGCGTCACTACGCGTTGCATGCCCGCCCGCGCCGCCATTCTCATGAGCGCCGCATTCAACTTCCTCGGCGTGCTCATCATGACGCACTTTAACGCGAGCGTCGCCAACACCATCTCGCATATCGTCGACTTTGGCGGAAACAGCACCATGGCGCTCGCGTGCCTCTGCGCGGCACTGTTCTCCATCGTCGTCTACGGCGCCACAGCGTCGCGTTTTGGTATCCCCACCTCGCAAAGCCACAGCCTTATCGCCGGCCTGACCGGTGCCGCTATCGCCCTCGGCGGCGCGAGCAGCGTCAACGTCCACGAATGGATGAAGGTCATCTACGGCCTGGCGCTCTCCATCGGTCTGGGCTTTATCATGGGCTGGATCCTGTGCAAACTCGTCTCGATTCTGTTTGCCGCCGCCAACAGGCGACGTGCCAACGTCTTCTTTAAATACGCTCAGATCGCGAGTGCCGCGGCCATGAGCTTTATGCACGGCGCGCAGGATGGACAGAAGTTCATCGGCGTGCTCTTTTTAGGCGTGGCCTTCGCCAGCGGCCAGACGAGCGTCGGCGATGCCGGCATCCCCATCTGGATTATGCTGCTGTGCTCGGCAACCATGGGCATCGGCACCAGCGTGGGCGGCGAGCGCATCATCAAGTCCGTCGGCCAGAGCATGGTTAAGCTCGAGAAGTATCAGGGCTTCTCTGCCGACCTCGCAGGCGCCGCGAACCTGCTGCTTGCCACCCTTACCGGCATCCCCGTGTCCTCCACGCACATCAAGACCTGCGCCATTATGGGCGTCGGTGCCGTCAAGCGCCTCTCGGCCATCAACTTCGGCGTCGTCAAGGACATGATGTTCACCTGGTTCTTCACCTTCCCTGCCTGCGGACTCATCAGCTTTGTCATGGCCAAGCTGTTCATGATGTTCCTCTAGTCAAACCGAACGTCCATCCGGACTGCATTACCTCGCCCACCCGTCTTCGCCTCGAAAGGACCCACCCATGGCAAAGAAACCCGATTCGTTCTACTTCGACAACTACGTCGCCTGCGCCGACCTTGCCGTCCAGGCCGCCGAGCTGCTCACCAAGATTTTCGAGAACTTCGATCCCGCAAAGATTCACGATATGCTCAACAAGATGCACGCGATCGAGCATGCGGCCGACAAGAAGCACCATGAGCTTGAGGACGCCTTGCTCACCGCCTTTATCACCCCGCTCGAGCGCGAGGATCTGGATCTGATGAGCTGCTCACTCGACACCGTGCTCGACCGCATCGAGGGCGTCGTGCAGCGCGTCTACTTCACCAACATCCAGAGCATCCATCCCGACGCCATCGTCATCGCCCACAAGGTGACTGACGCCTGCCGCGCCATGAAAGACCTGATGGTCGAGCTGCCCAACTACCGCAAGTCCAAGACCCTGCGCGAACTCGTCATCCAGATCAACACCATCGAGTCCGAAGCCGACGAGCTCTATATCAACGCCATGCGCAACCTGCACGTTAACGGCAAGGACCCGCTCGAGGTCATCGCCTGGCGTGACGTATACGCCTTCCTGGAGTACTGCGCTGACTGCTGTGAGAATGTGGCCGATGTTGTGGATTCGATTGTCATGAAGAACAGTTAATTGGGGGTACGTGTCCCGGCGGCGAAGGGCCGGCCACGGTTTGCTTTCTCACTCCGGCTGCTTTGCAGAGTCGTTCGAAAGC
>CAUEUQ010000111.1:0-4380 GCA_959021215.1 uncultured Collinsella sp.
CCTATGACGTTCTGATTCGTAGTCAGACCCTCTATCCAGCTGAGGTAACGCCGCAACGCACGGATTATTATGCACGTGACCCCTCGATGGGTCAAGCGACAATTTGGAAAAATTTTACGAAGTGATGATTAAGATGCTCGCGCCTCGACCGAGGTTCGAATCCGTGCGGTGCCGGCGTAAAAGAAAAGCCCCCGTTGCCGGAGGCTTCAAGTTCAATTGGTGCGGCGTATAGGATTCGAACCTATGACGTTCTGATTCGTAGTCAGACCCTCTATCCAGCTGAGGTAACGCCGCAGCGCAAGACATATAAAACCACTTTAGCTTATTGGAGTCAAGCACAATCTCAAACTTTTTTGTGGAACGCAGTTTTGTCATGCTGCTCCGCATATACCGCTGTTCCCCGTACGATCGATTGGCTTTTCGATCACGTCGAACTTGGCATCAAGTTCCCTCAGGAGCGATCTCACCCGCTGGGCACAATCATAATCGGCAAACGAGATGCTCAGCATGCGCGCGACCTGGTTGGAAGTCCCAACTCCATAGAAGTGCTCCAGCGCCACAAGTCCCTCGTGCATCACAAAGGTCTCGACCACATGCGGCGACTCCTCAAAGCACCATTGTGTCAACGGACCCTCACTCGTCTGCCGAACCACCAGGCCGCCCATGCCAGACGGCTCACACGTTACAAGCAGGTACTCCCCGCCCTCGTCGCTCTCAAACAAAACCACCCGATCATCAAACAGCTCCATCGCGTCCCCTTTCTCTCGCTCTTATTTAGCAAAAGCATAGCAGGTAGATGGCTGTATACAGAACAGTTGTTCGTGTGTTTTCTATTGAGCTGTCCGCACGGCATGGTATGGACCTGCGCACGAAATAGGGCGCCCCCGAAGGAGCGCCCTTGCATATCCCCTATGCAGCCAACTTACGCGACCGGCTCGATCTTCTCGAGACCACCCATGTAAGGACGCAGGACCTCGGGGATCGTGATGGTGCCGTCGGCGTTCTGGTAGTTCTCCAGAATGGCGGCCATGGTGCGGCCGGCCGGTAGGCCGGAACCGTTGAGAGTGTGCAGGTAGCGCGAACCCTTGAAGTTCTCGGGGTCGCGATACTTGATGTTGGCGCGGCGAGCCTGGAAGTCACCGCAATTGGAGCAGGAGCTGATCTCCTTGTAGGCGTTGTAGCTCGGCAGCCAGACCTCGACGTCGTAGGTCTGACGGGCAGAGAAGCCCAAGTCGCCGGTGCACAGGCTAATCACGCGATACGGAAGGCCCAGCTGCTGCAGCAGGTACTCGGCCTCGGCGGTCATGCTCTCGAGCTCCTCGTCGGACTCCTCCGGCTTAGCGAACTTGACCATCTCGACCTTGTCGAACTCGTGCTGACGGATGATGCCGCGGGTGTCGCGACCGGCGGAACCGGCCTCCTCGCGGAAGCAGGGGGTGAAGGCGGTGTAGCGGCGCGGCAGAGTGTCGGCATCGAGGACCTCGCCGGCGTGCAGGTTGGTAAGCACGACCTCGGCGGTGGGGATCAGGAAGTTGTCGCCCGAGACGTGATAGGCGTCGTCCTCGAACTTGGGCAGCTGGCCCGTACCGAACATGGTCTGACGCTTGACGACGATGGGCGGCCACCACTCCTTAAAACCACGGCTGGTGTGCGTATCGAGGAAGAAGTTGATAAGGGCGCGCTCCAGGCGGGCGCCGGCGCCACCGAGAACGGTAAAGCGGCTGCCGGAGAGCTTATTGCCACGCTCGAAGTCGAGGATGTCCAGATCGGTGCCCAGATCCCAGTGCGGCTTAAAGTCGAAGTCGAACTCGCGCGGGGTGCCCCAACGACGGCGCTCAATGTTCTCGTCCTCGTCCTTGCCGTACGGCGTGGCCTCGCAAGGAATGTTGGGCAGGTGAGCCATGAAGTCGTACTGCTCCTGCTCGAGAGCAGTGCGGCGCTCGGCCAGACCGTCAATCTTCTCGTTGACGGCACGCACGGCCTCCTTGGCGGCCTCGGCCTCGTCCTTCTTGCCCTCCTTCATCAGGGCGCCGATCTTCTTGGACTCGGCATTGCGCGTAGCCTGGAGCTCCTCGACCTCGGTGATGACGGCACGGCGCTCGTCGTCGAGCTCAAAGAACTTCTCGCGATCCCAAGACGTCTGGCGGTTAGCCATGGCGACATCGATGGCATCGGGGTTCTCGCGAACAAACTTGATATCAAGCATTAGATCCTCCGGCGATATACATTCCATTTAGGTTGCAACCTTGTACATGTATGGGCAAGTATATACTTATGAGCGTTTACGACCCAACTCAACTACGCAAGAAGGCACCCAATGGACG
The DNA here is from genome assembly GCA_959021215.1 of uncultured Collinsella sp. Taxonomy (GTDB): domain Bacteria; phylum Actinomycetota; class Coriobacteriia; order Coriobacteriales; family Coriobacteriaceae; genus Collinsella. The sequence continues at coordinate 2,325 of CAUEUQ010000111.1, forward strand.
CAGTTTTTTCCTTTTTGTTTGGCACCCGCACCGGTTTTGCCATCCTTTTCGCCGGCGGCATCCTGTTATTTGCGATTCTTGCCTTTGTAATGGAGAAGCGTACCCATAAGATGTACGTCGACCGCGGACCCAAGTCCGAGGATGAGGAAGACAGCTTCTGGGACTAACCTGCCAAAAAGGGACAGGTTTATTTTGGTCGGTTTTATCTGGGCAAACGCAAGCGCCCCGCAACTGGTAACGATCCGGTTGCGGGGCGCTTTTCGCATATACGACAAAACCGCAGGAAAAACCTGCCAAAATAAACCTGTCCCTAAATGGCAGGTTTTACTGGAGAGTTGCGTCGATGGCCTTGACCAGGGCGCTGCGCATGCCGGCATCCTCGAGCGCGATGACGCCCTTGATGGTGGCACCGCCGGGCGAGCATACGGCATCCTTCATCGCCGCGGGATGCTGGCCAGTAGCAAGCTGCAGCTTTGCCGTGCCCAACACCATCTGGCTCACAATGCGATAGGCATCGGCACGCGGGATACCGTGCTTGACCGCTGCATCGCCCAGGGCCTCGATTGCCATGGCGACAAATGCCGGAGCGCAACCACCCACCGTGCCGCCCACAAACAGCAGGCTCGTATCGAGCTCGACCACCGCACCGAGCTTGCCAAGCAGATCAAGCACCACTGCGCTCTGCTCATCACTAAGCGTGGAAGCCTTCTCGCAAGCGATGACGCCCTCGCCCACCGAAACCGGTGTGTTGGGCACCGTCGAGATATGCGCGACGCCCGGCAGGACCTGCTCCCACTTGGCACTGTCCCAGGTCCAGGCAACCGACAGAACGACCTTTTTGGCAAGAGCATCCTTGAGCGGGGCGAATACCTTCTCGATCATGTACGGTTTGACCGCAGCGACCACGATATCGGATGCGGCGACAACCTCGGCGGCATCGTGGCAGGCGACCATGCCGCGCGCCTCGCAGCGCTCAACCAGTGCGTCGTAGCGACCCGCGCAGGCGCACATGTCGCTCGCAGCTACACCGGCAGCGATCCAGCCATCGGCCATAGCGCTCGACATATTGCCAAAACCGACAAATCCAATCTTCATATCACATAGTCCTTTCAGACACATTCCTCAAAACGAAAGGTATTGTCCCACGCCATTGCTTCGTATTGCCGACCTATTTGTGATACGGCTCGCCACGACTGATCTTGCAGGCACGGTAAATCTGCTCTAGCAGCACCACGCGCGCCAAGTTATGCGGCAAGGTAATGCGTCCAAAGCTGAGCATCTCGTCGGCGCGGGCGCGCACGTCATCGCTCACGCCGTCCGATCCGCCGATTACAAAGGCGATGTCGCTGTTACCACGCAGCATAAGATCATCGAGCCGCGCCGAAAACTCCTCGCTCGAGCGCTCTTTGCCCTCAATGGCCAGCAGGATCACATGCGCCCGAGACGGCAGGGCAGCAAGAATTGCCGCCCCCTCCTTGTCGCGCGCGGCATCCACGCCGCCCGCCTTAGCCGGGTCGATATCGGCCACCTCGCGGATATCAACCTTGGCATAGGCACCTAGGCGCTTGGTGTACTCAGTGCACGCGTCCTTCCAAAAGCGCTCCTTGAGCTTACCGACGCAAACGACGGTGTATTTCACGCGCGTCTACTCCTTCGAATCGTTTTGAACTTTGCCGGCGGCCAGCATCTGCTCGAACATCGAGGCCGACTGCGAAAAGTCGCTCGGCAGCACGACCGTCGAGGTTTTACCCGTGCGAGCGAACTCCGTCATCATCTCAGACCACTGCGTAAACATGAACAGTTGGTTGGCCTCGTCATTGCCGACACCCGTCTCCTGGATGATCTCGAGCGAATCCTTGATACCCAGCGCGATGGCCTTGCGCTGGTTGGCGATGCCCTCGCCCGCCTTTTCCATTGCCTCGGCCTCGGCGGTCGCCTCGGTGACGCGCTTGATGCGGTCGGCCTCAGCGAGCTCCTGTGCCGCAGCGCGCTTGCGCTGGGCAGCGTTGATGTCGTTCATGGAGTTCTCGACCTCGGTCGGCAGTGCGATTTTGGT
>CAUEUQ010000112.1:0-4324 GCA_959021215.1 uncultured Collinsella sp.
TTTCCCGCCCTGCGCCCCGGCGTTGGGTCGTCGCATGCTCGTTACAGAAAAGCAGATAAGAAGTTTGCGTGCCGCCCCTTTTGGGGCGGCACGTTTTTGTATGGGGTCCCGGTCTCCACAATTTCCGTCAAGCTTTTGGTTAGATTTTGGTCAGTTGGCGTAAGGGTGGAAGGCCAAAAGATTGCTGGCGAAAAAAGCTCAGAGAAAGTGCTGGTAGGGGAGTTGTTGAGCTTTTCGACAGCTTTTGAGCAAAAGAAACTTTGTGGCTATTGCCGGCGATTGCGTTGTCGCGGTCATGGCGGTGCGGGATGCTGGTCGTAAGCGTCGAATGCTCCGACTTTGGAGGCCAACATGGACCTGTTTCTTGAGACTCCGCAGCAACAAGCTGAGCGCATGCTGCGTCAGCAGCAACGACTCATGGAGATGCAAATGCAAGGGGCGGCAGCCCAGCCCTTTGCGCAAAATGTCGTGCCCGCTGCTGTACCTGCAGCTGTGCCCGGGTGCGAATCGGCACCAGAGGCCTATTCCGTACAGCAAGATTCATATGCGCAGGAGCTCGCGTTCGACAAGTGTCGTGCGCGTCGTCGCCGTGTGGGCCAGCGCTTGCGCACATTGGCGATGATCGTGCTCATCCCGTTAGGGCTTGCGGCCATCTTTCTGGCGTCGTATGCGCTCACCTGCATCCTCAACGGTGCTTCGCCCGGCGAAGTGCTCCAACATCTGTCGGCCCTCGGCCAGCGCCTAGGCGATGTCATAACAACAATCCGCGCCGGCTGGGAGAGTTAGCGTTTGTCACATTAGGACTTCTAGGGTGTAGGGATTATCGCCACGAGCGGAATTCTTGCATCCTGTTGGTCCTGTCGTGCGACTGAATAGTATTATTGAAGATGAATAATAATAGGATTTGTTATGTATAAGCAGGATTTAGAACAGACTCTGTTGGGCATTGACGAAGAGGCAGAGCTGGAAATAGGTCCAAGAGACGACAGGCCGAGCGTTGTATTGGTGGGAGGAGGCGCCTTCATGCTAAACGATGTGACGAATCGTTCGGTTACACATGACATCGATGTGTTTGAGGCAGACAGGTGCCTCCGCGAGATCATAGCTCGATACCCCGAGGTGAATGGTATGGCGGTGGCATATTGTAATCAGATGCCATTCAATTACGAAGATCGTTTGATCCCCTTGGATATTGGGGCGCGTTTTATCAGGTACTTTACGCCATCCTTGGAGGACCTGGCGGTAATGAAGCTCTATGCCTACCGCCCGAACGACATCGTCGATCTTCATAGCCAGGCATTCGTCGACCGACTTGATTGGGGACTGCTCGAACGGCTTATATTCGACGAGGGCGAGGCGCTGGCGTCGTCGCCTTCGGAGCGGAGTTATCAAGAGATGGTCTGCGCATACAGCCAATACAAAAAGGAGGTGCTCGGTTGAATCTGACCTTTGAGGGATTCTTAAAAGGCTATTGCCGAGAGCTATCCGGACAGCAGTCGCTCAGTTTTAGAAAACTGGTTAAGCAGGCGACGACGGTTGCGCCGCGCGTGGCGGAGCCCCTGTTTTTGCTCGCTTTGGCACAGGGTAAAGCCGAATACGTTCTGGGCTTATCCGAGGGTTTGTGGATGGAAGAGGGTTACCGAGGCGTTTTGTCCTTGTACGCCCAAACGGGTAGCCTGGCATCTCTATGCGCCGAGGACAAACTTCCTAATCGTTATGCCAACGTTTGGCGTGCGTATAGAGCGGTGAAGGAAAAGCCGACGGTCGACAGAAGGGTGAACGCCCTGATGAGAAAGAAAACGCTGGAAGCATTGGAGGAATCGGGTGAAACGCGCTATGGCCTCTGCCGTGCTCTGCACCTGAATAAGGGAAACGTTTACGCATACTTAGCCGGTGATGACTCAAAGGTGAGCAGGAAGACAGCGCGCCGTATTATGGAATATGCGGAAGAGAGAAGCACCCAAGAAGGCGCCGGGCGCCCGGTGCGTGTGGCGGGGTAAGATTGATCGCGGTTTTGATTGATGACCGATTGAGTTTGTTGGGCGGAGTCTATGTCTGCTATTGATATCGTGCTTGTTGTGATCGCCTTGGTGGCGGTGGGGGTTGCTGTGGCTTGCGCCCTCCAGCTCAAGAGCCTGCGTGCCGAGTTGCGGGAGCGTGGCGACAGTAGCGCGGAAACGCTGGCAGCACTCGAGCAGGCCAACAACGCGCTCGATGCCCTGAACGTCGCGCTGGCCGAAACTCGCCGCACGGCCAACGCCATCGCGCAGCAGCAGACGACAGATGCGGCCGTGGGGCAGCAACGTTACCTGACCATTGCACGTGAGTTTTCGCAAGCTGGTGACCGGATGGATGACCTTCGCCGCGAGACGGCCCAACAGCTCGGTGCCAACCGCGAGGGCATCGAGCACCGCCTGGACAAGGTGCGCGAGACGGTCGATGCCCAGCTGGGTGCTATCCGCAAAGACAACAACGTGCAACTCGATCAGATGCGCGCGACGGTGGACGAGAAACTCTCCCGCACGCTCAACGATCGCCTGTCGGCATCGTTTAAGCAGGTGAGCGACCAGCTCGAGGCCGTGTACAAGGGCCTGGGCGACATGCAGTCCATCGCCACCGGCGTGGGCGACCTTAAGCGCGTGCTGGGCAACGTGAAGGCGCGTGGTATTTTGGGCGAGGTGCAGCTGGGTGCAATTCTGGCGGACATTCTTACACCCGACCAGTATCTGGAAAACGTCGCCACCAAGCCCGGCGCCTCGGAGCGCGTTGAGTTTGCCGTCAAGCTGCCGGTGGACGAGGGCGATCCCGTGCTGCTGCCGATTGACTCCAAGTTTCCGGGCGACGCGTACGAGCATTTGCTCGACGCGCAGGAGTCGGGCGATGCGGAGACCGTGGCGGCTGCGCGCAAGACGCTCGATACCATGGTCAAGCGCGAGGCCAAGGATATCTGCGAAAAGTACCTGAGTGTGCCGGCAACGACCAACTTTGGCATCATGTTCGTGCCGTTTGAAGGACTGTACGCCGAGGTCGTCAGCCGCCCCGGGCTTATCGAGACCCTGGGCCGCGACTATCACGTCAACGTTGCCGGCCCCAGCACCATGGCGGCCATTCTCAACAGCCTGCAGATGAGTTACCAAACGTTTAAGCTGCAAAAACGCACCGACGATGTACTGCGCGTGCTCTCCGCTGTCAAGGCCGAGCTGCCGCGCTATCAAAAGGCGCTGCGCCGCGCCCAGCAGCAGATCGAGACCGCGGGCAAAACGGTCGAGGGCATCATCACCACGCGCACCAACGTCATGGAGCGCAAGCTCAAGGACATCGACGCCCTGGAAGATGCCGAGGAGGCCGACGAGATCTTGGGGCTTACGTCTGCGAGCCTGCTCGCAGACCAAAAAGACGAGGACTAGCTTCATCTGACGGCGGGGCGCCTGCGCAAGCGCGGGGCGCGGGCGCTTTTCGCGTCGCACTTGCCTGAAGTGCGCTTTAGTGTGCAACAATGGCGTTTCGCCCTATCAGACGCGAAAGGAAGCCCATGTCTCAGAGAAACACCAGTCCGCTCAAACGCTCCACCGTGCGTCGCACGCTGCAGCGTTTTTGGGACGTCACGCGCACGCAGCCGCTGATCGTCTTTCTCTCGGTGTTCTCGTCGGCGGGCTACATCTTTTTGCTGACGTTTGCCAATACCTATGTGATGGCCCTCATTGTCGACCGCGTTCAAGCCGGTCCCGTGGCGGGTGACCAGGTGTTTGAGGTCTTCGGCCCCTATATCCTGGCGCTCGTACTCGTTAATCTGGTGGGTCAGATCCTCTCCAAGCTACAGGACTACACCGTCTACAAGCTCGAGATCGCAGGCAACTATCACCTGGCGCGTCTATGCTTCGACACGCTCTCCAACCAATCCATGACATTTCACACCAGCCGCTTTGGCGGATCACTCGTGAGCCAGACGAGTCGTTTTATGAGCGGCTACACGGGTCTGGTCGACGTGACGGTGTATTCGCTCGTCCCCACCATCACCTCGGTCATCTGCACCGTGACCGCACTCGCCCCGGTGGTGCCGACGTTTACCGTGATCCTGGTGTGCATCATGGTCGTCTACATCGCGTTTGTCTGGCTTATGTACAAGCGCATCATGCCGCTTTCGGCCGCGACGTCCGCCGCGCAGAACAAGCTCTCGGGCATGCTCTCCGACGCGGTCACGAACATCTTGGCCGTCAAGACCTGCGGGCGCGAGGACTTTGAACGCGATCTGTTCGACGCCGCCGATCGTGCCGCGCGCGATGCCGAGACGGTCTCGATGCACGCCATGATGCAGCGCAACTTT
>CAUEUQ010000113.1:0-4242 GCA_959021215.1 uncultured Collinsella sp.
CCGCAGGAAGCTTGGATACGCCTAGGCGCGGTCCAAGAAATCGTCCGCACCCCCTGCCATTCTTGATAATAAAGAAGGGCCCCAAATGAGACCCTTCTTCAAAGTCATACTGGCGGAGAGCTGGGGATTCGAACCCCAGATGCCCTTTTGGGGCATACTCGCTTAGCAGGCGAGCACCTTCGGCCTCTCGGTCAGCTCTCCGTAACAGCCGTTCTATAGTAACCAAACAGCCGAAGTTGGGCAAGGGGAATTTTGAGGCGTTTCCTCTTTTACCTCTCTTTTACCAGTAAACGTCTCAGTCAATCATCTCAACCTGTAACATCTGCAGGCCGTAATCCCCTCCAGATGTTACAGGTTGAGACAAAGATACAAGGACGGCCCCAGCGACAGCGCGGACAGCCCATTCTTTATTAGTCCTCTCAAACGGTCTCCAACAGATAATCGCGCATGTACGGAATTGCAAACGAAACACAGCCATAGCCCGCGGGCTCAATCAACCCCGCATCGATCAGACGCTTGCGATATGACCCAACTTTGTTCGCCGACAAACCCATCTTCTTGGCGATATCGCCGTTGGCGATATCGACGCCCTCGCATTGAGCCATCGCCGCGAGATACTGAAACTGCCGTTCCGACACCCTGCGCAGCGCTGGGGCAATCACCATAGCATTAAAGCTATCAAGAGCCGCCTGGATACCCTTACGAGCCGCCTCTTCGCTCACGCTCTCCGCCCCACTGCGCGCAGCAACCTGCCAAGCGTAATATCCGACCAGCTGGACCATAAAGGGATAGCCTGCCGAAGCTTTTGTTAATAGCTCAGCGGCACCTTTGTCGAGCTCCTTGCCCGCTCGTCTCATCGTATCCTCAAACGATCCGCCAACTTCAAAATCGGAAAGCCGAGTAAGTTCAACATGTTTGGCTCGCTGAAGGAACGTCAACGTATCATCCACCACCACGCCATCTACCGATGTCGGCAGCCCGGCGAAAGCGAAAGCGACATTCGCTCCTTGGCGGATCAAGAGCTGCATCTCATTGCCTAGCTCGCGCATTTCCTCAGTTGAGGCATCCTGGATCTCGTCGAGCGTAATGAGCAGACCACCGCGCTTCGCAGCATCGTACATCGCCTCGCCCAGATGAGAGGCCGACTTCGACATCTCCATGGAGCCAAGGCTGACCCCTAAAATCGATGGGGAAATCGAGATTGATTCAAGACGAACGTTTCGCTGCAGAGCCTCGAGGATTCTATTGCAAAAACCAGCATTGGAGGCAACGTCAACGACCTCGAATCCTTTTTTGCGTGCAAGGTCACCCAATGCATTAAGGAGCACCGTTTTACCTGTGCCTCGGACGCCCGAGATGCGCATGAGTCGATCGGGGGCACCAGGACCATTCTCAAGAGCCTCGGCAAAGTCATCCAAAACAGTGTCCCGTCCGATAAGCTCAGGCGGATTCATGCCCGCCGTTGGCTTAAAGGGGTTAACAGCTTTCGTCATTCTGCCCTCCTCTGCTAGTTTTAACAACTTTAACAAAGTTTAGCAACTTTAGCAGAGTTTAACAGTTTTAGCAGGCTCGGCGGCTTTATGCCTTACCAATCCTGCCGGGTCCTCCCGCCCGCGCCGATACAAATAGCGCGGTGCGGCCCCTCTATATCGCCCCTACCCCAGCGAGCGGTTGAGGGAGCCGAGCTCGTCGTTACCCATGGTACGCCACATTTGGAAGATGCAACCGCGCGCCAGGAAAAAGAAGCCGTTGTCGACCAGTTGCACAGCGGCATCTGCCAGCTGATTCGTCACGGCGGACACTGGCGGCAGCTCAAGTCCAGCCTTGCGGATGGTCTCGACCGCCTCCTCGAACGTCGGAGGCTCGCTGACGCCCATCTCGTTCATAAGGCCCTGCATTTCTTCCAGCGCGCTGCTGCCCGACTCCTCGCCGCGCGGCACCAGACGGTAACAAGCCAGCGCCAGGTCGAGCTGATCGCAATTCCAATAGGCAAACGCCAAGCGATAGAACAGGTAGCCAATTGCAGAACGATCGCTGGCAATACGTAGGCCGTGGCGCGCCACCTCGATAATCTCGTCAAAGCGCTCCAGACGCGCAAGCACGTTGATGAGCGCAAAGTGCGATTGCATGGACGAACGCGCCAGATCGTAAAGATGGCGCACCTCGGGCAGCGCTCGTTCAAAGTCCTCTTGCTCGGCATAAAAGCTGCAGATCTCGTGCTGGGCAAAGTACAGCGCATCGGGCGCACGAAGGATTCGCACAGAGCGGTCTTCTTCCAACACCGGTAGCACCATGCGCACCAGCTGGTTATCGCAAAACTGCGTTTGAACCGGACCTGTCGCCAAAAGCTCGGCGACAGTGCACTTAGCCTCCAACTCCTCGACAAGACGGGAAAAGCCTTCAAAAGCACCTGTACGGTCTACTTTTGCCTGCTCGCGCAATTCAACAACACGGGCCACGTATGAGTCATCGTCCTCTTCCATGACCTCCAACTCGTCAGCCGTATCGGCAAGCAGCAGATCGCGCAGCGCCGGCGGCAGCGTGCGATGGTCATCACGCGGACGAGCATGAACCTCCGCAGGCTCAATCGTCTCCGGAGCGGTTGACTCATACGCCTCAAGCACACGCTTGCACGGCATATCGTCCATGTCCATGCTCTCAAGATCCTTGGCGACAGGCACGCAATCGGCCAGATAGGCCGCGCGCCCAAAGAAATACGTTGCAACAACGCGCTCGCCCTGCTCACTGTCGGGAGCAGCAATCTGCACATAGCAGCGCGTGATGCAGGTGCCCGCGGCAAAACACGCTGCCGCAAGCGTGAGTGCCACGCGCGCATCGTGCTCCGCGGCCCAGATCGCGCGCGTGTCCTCGTCCAGCTCGCGCCAGGCGTCATCCTGAGCGTCGTATTCACGTTGCAGCATGGCATCAACGACAGACTGCCCAAACCGAACGAGCATAATCCCCTCGGCAACGTTTGCCCGATAGGTATAGTCGAGCCGCGTGACCACGTTGAGCGCCTCAACGATTCGCGCAAAACGGGTGCGCACGTCCCACTCGCCGCCCGGCTGGCACGAAACCGTTCCCGGCTTGGCCCACGGGTTATCGCTCGAAGCCGTATCGAGCAGTCGGGGAACATCGTTGGTCGTCTTGGCGATATGCCACGCATCAAAGAGCGCGCAGCCCTCAAGGCTCGGCGAGGATGCCGCAGGGGCCAATCCGGCCCCGATGCGCTCAAGGATGCCGGAGAGGCGGTTGAGACGGCACTCGATGGCAAGCAGCATGTCAATCTCGTCCTGGTCCAACAGGCTACGATCAAAATTGAGATAGAAAATCTTTGAGCGATCAATGCGAGCCAGGCTCATCTCGGACTTAGCAGCGATGGTGCGCAGGCGGGGCAAGTCAATTTCGCTCATAAGGGCGGCGGCATAGCGCTCGATACCGCTCGGATTCTCGGCATGGTCAACGCGGTAAAGCAGCGTCTCGATAGCATCGGGGAGCGGTGCCGTGTTAAAGCCCAAAAACACCTCGACCGGCTCGGGCAACTTTACGAGCTTGATCTTGTCGACAACGTTTTGCATACCCTCGTCGAGTCCGCCGGCGTCCGCCGTGTTCACAATAGCGCTTTCGGAGTTGGCAAATATCACGTAGCGCAAGAACATCGAGGCCATGAACTCACCGTAAGGAAGGGCGCGGGTCGAATTCCATGTCTCGTGGTCGGACTGCTCGCGCATGGGGCCTTCGGGAGAGCCGGCAGTTTGCGCACACGCGCGCATTGCACCGTTGGCTTTCCTTACCATAATCTCACCAATACTGGAATCCGACTCGTCAAGGACCAGTTCCATGTCGGGATCGTTGGGCAGCGGAGCCTCGCTGACGGGGCGGTCCACCTTGTACACCTCACCCGAAACGCTTACGTAGCCCAAAAGCGACACATGACTTTTGCCAACGAACTCGACGACATAACAAGATTCATGCTGATCCTCGCCAAAGAGTTTCCAGACCACGCCATATGAGCGTCCCGCAGGCTGCTCGGGCATCGCCGGAAAGCGCTTCTTGGGATCGAGAAACCTGAGCTTGTATGTCGGACGCTCTGCCACGAAATATCACCCTGATCGGTCGTCTAGAGAAGGAGCGGTCGCGGATAGGCCGCGATACCTACTCGGAATCTTACACGAGTCGATAAGAAATCGTCCGCTTCACGCCCGCGCCTCGACCGAGGTTCGAATCCATGCAGTGCTTACG
>CAUEUQ010000114.1:0-4042 GCA_959021215.1 uncultured Collinsella sp.
CTTTTCCCGGTACCTAGTACTGCTCGATGCCCATGTAGCGACGAACCTCGGGGCTGTGGTCAAACACCTTGCCGCGGGCAGCACGCAGCTCGCAGCTCATCGCGTAGAAGAAGATCGGCTCCAGGTACGAACGCACGCTGGCAGGCACTTCACCCACGCCGTACTCGAGCGCATCGAGCACCATGACGGTATCGGTGTGCGTGTTGAGGAACGCAAGAGCGCGCTCCTCCATGGGGCGGCACTCGCCCGATCCGAGCTGCACAAAGTAGAACACGCCGGGCTCGGTGGCTTCGAACGGGCCATGGAAGTACTCGCCGGAGTGGATGTAGCAGCAGTGCTGCCACTGCATCTCCATGAGCGAGCAGATCGCCATGGCATAGGTCTGGCTAAAGTTGGGGCCGGAGCCCAGGATATAGAAGAACTTGTGCTGCTGGCAGAGCTCGGCAAAGCGGGCGCCCAGCTCGGCGTTGACCTTCTCACGGGCGGCGGGCAGCAGCGCATCCATCTGCTTGAGGCCCTCATACATGTCGGCGAGCGACTCGTAGCCTTCCTGCTGGTCGAGCAACTCGGCGGCGATCAGAGCGCCAATGCCCTGCGGCACCTCAGCCTGCGACACGCCCTCACCCCACGGATAGACCCAGGTAGTCCACTTGCCGTTGTCGATCTTTGAGCCCTCGCAGTCGGTAAGGGCAATGACCTCGGCACCGGCGGTCAGCGCCATCTCGCAGCCGTCGACGACCTCCTGCGTGTTGCCGCTGTGGCTGCAGGCGATGACGAGCGACTTCTCGCCAAGACTCTTGGGAGCCATCAGGCAAAACTCGCGTGCCGTGTAGACCGTCGAGGTAAACGTGGTGGCCTCACGCTTGAGCAGCTCGTTGGCCGGCATGAGATCGATCATCGAACCGCCGCAAGCGATCCAAAAGACGTTCTCGATCTTGCCCTTGCGCTCGATGATTTCCTGAACCAGATCATGTGCGTTCATCCTGATGTTCCTCCTTGTGGGGCGGCTTTGAGCGACGGCGGCTCGTACCTGCTGTCGTTCTATGTTGTCCTATTTATAACACGTGTAACAAAGCCCGTGAAGTCATCTCGGCAAATTTGTTCTATGTTGTTCTATCTGTGTATGTTAGATGTCGAAGACGTAGCGCGAGCCCACGATCTTTTGGCGGCCGAGCAGTAGAGGGCGCCCGCCGGCGTCGGTAAAGTAGGCCTCCATATAGAAGAGAGGCTCGCCGGCCGGCACCTCCAGCAGCGGGGCCGTCTGAGTATCGGCAAGCGCAATCTCCACGGTGCAGGGGTCGGACTTGAGCGGCGCGCGACCCGAATGCTCGGCAACGAGCGCAAAGATTGAGTTATCGGTGAGGTCCTCGTCGGCCAGCGTCTGCAGGTAGGGATGGTCGGCGAGCACAAAGGCGTTGTTCTCGAGCATGACGGGGATGCCGTCGGCCGTGCGCACGCGCTCGACCACGATAAGCTCGCAGCCGGGCTCCACGCCAAAGAACGCCGCATCCTCGTGAGTCGCCGCGACCACCGTGCGCGACACCAGACGCGCACCCGGCACCATGTCGTTGGCAGCACAACCCTCAGTAAAGCTCTGGACGTCACCCTTCTGGCGAATCTTGCGCTTGAGCTTGGGGGCGCACACAAACGTGCCCCTCCCCTGCTGGCGGTTGAGATACCCCGCGCGCGACAGCTCCTCGATGGCACGGCGCACGGTGATGCGCCCCACGCCGTAGGACTTCGCGAGCTCCATCTCGGCAGGGATGCGCGAGCCGGCGGGGTACACGCCGCGCGCGATCTCGCCCTTTAGGTCGTCCATGACCTGCTGGTACAGCGGCACGGCGGGCACGTCAGTGCGGTCGGTTTTATCGTCGAATGCCATCGTTACACTCCATCCCGCGCATGCTCGGACTCAAATTCTTCAATCGCCGCCATAAACTGCTCGCCAAAGGCGTCGGCTTTTTTCTCGCCAATGCCGTTGACCTGGATCAGCTCCTCGCGCGTCTGCGGACGCAGGCGGCACAGGCCGCGCAGGGCCTTGTCGGAAAAGACCATATACGGCGCCATCTCCAGCTCGGTCGAGATCTCCTTGCGGAGGGCACGCAGGCGCTCGAACAGCTCGGCATCGTCGCCAACGCGCGGGCGCTGATCCAGCTCGGCCTCCTCGCGCAGCAGATCGACGGCGCGGCGGGCGCGGGCCGAGGCCTTGCGCTTGGACGCGCGGCGCTTAACGGTAAAGGCGAACGCCTCGTCCTCGACCTCGCCGGCACGCGGACCCAGTCCCACGACCGGGTACTGCCCCTGCGAGGTGGCCAAATAACCGCGACCGCACAGCTGCCCGATGATGTCCTTGATGCGCCCGACCGATTCGCTCGACAGCTCACCGTAGCCGCGGTCCTCGTCCAGATGCATCTGGCGAATGCGCTCGGTGTTGCCGCCGTGGAGCACGTCGGCGATCAGCGACTTGCCAAAGCGCATGGGACGCGTGGCCACATAGCGCACGGCGGCGCGGGCCATATCGGTGACGTCCTCGACCTCGAACTTCGTGAGGCAGTTGCTGCAGTTGCCGCAGCCCTCGGCATCGTCCGTGGCGGCGCTGCCCGCACCGGCCGCAGCCGCATGCTCGGCCGCGGCCTCGTCACCAAAGTAGCGCAGCATGTATTCGCGCAGACAGCCGGTGGTATTGCAGTAGCCCTCCATCTGGCTGAGCAGGCGATAACGGTTCTGGAGCGCCCACGCGCGCTGCTCGTCGTCAAGCGCCTCGTCGGCCGCATCGCCACGGTCGATCAAAAAGCGGCGCATACGGAAATCGTTGCCGTTCCACAGCAGATGGCAGCTGGCCGGGTCGCCATCTCGGCCGGCGCGGCCCGCCTCTTGGTAGTAAGCCTCGATGCTCTCGGGCACGTTGTTGTGAATCACGTAACGCACGTTGGGCTTGTCGATGCCCATGCCAAAGGCGTTGGTGGCAACCATCACCTGGATATCGTCGTCGATAAAGGCACGCTGGCTCTGGCGGCGGGCGTCGTTGCCCATGCCGGCATGGTAGCGCCCCACACGAATGCCGCTGGGGCCCAGTGCCTCGGCAAGCTCCGCGGCCAGCGCATCGACCGTCTTGCGGGTCGAGCAATACACGATGCCGCTCTCGCTCGAATGCGCGATCACATAGTCGCGCACCCACGCGGTCTTGGCTTTGTCGCCCATCTCCTCGCAACCAAAGTAGAGGTTCTTGCGATCAAAACCCGTCACCACGGTCGCGGGGTTTTGCAGGCCGAGCATCTGCTGAATGTCCGCACGCACGCGCTCGGTCGCCGTGGCGGTAAAGGCCGCCACGATCGGACGCCGCGGCAACGAACCGATAAACTCGCGAATCTGCAGGTAGGCGGGGCGGAAATCCTGGCCCCATTGGCTCACGCAGTGGGCCTCGTCAATGGCCACGAGCGGCACGCCAATGCCGCCGTCCACCGCGGCCTCCTGCGCAAAGGCTAAAAAGCGCGGCTCGAGCAGGCGCTCGGGCGCCACGTACATAAGCTGGTAGCGGCCCTCACGCGCCCGCTTGAGCACGGTGTTTTGCTGGGCCGGGGTAAGGCTGGAGTTGAGATAGCTAGGTCGCGCACCCGCCGCGAGCAACGCACGGGTCTGGTCCTCCATAAGCGACAGCAGCGGACTCACCACAAAGGTGATGCCGGGCAGCATGAGCGCGGGCACCTGGTAGCAAATGGACTTGCCGGCGCCCGTGGGCATAACACCCAGCGCATCGCGGCCTGCAAGAATCGCATCCACCATGCGGTCCTGCCCCGGGCGAAACGAGGTGTAGCCAAAATAGGCGCCGAGCGTGTCGAGCGCCATCTGCTGCATGCTATCGGTCATGGTTTCCTAACGTCCAAGTCATCTGCCGCCGATTATACGCCGCCACGCGGACAGCAGCACACGGCCGCCGCCCAGACTAGTCGTTTAAGAACGCCCCCAACGGCTAAGGAGTGTCCCCAGGTGCCGGCAGAGACGATATGAGCAGGACATAAAAACATTGAGAGCCCCTGCTGCA
>CAUEUQ010000115.1:0-4032 GCA_959021215.1 uncultured Collinsella sp.
CTTAGGTGCGCGCTTGGGTTTGGTGGCGGGTTTGTCGGCTGTTTTGGGCACAGCGTCATCGGCGGAGCTTGTCTCGAGCCGGTCTTCCTTCAGCTCAATCAGGGCATCAATGAGCCCCTTGTCGGCGGGCATCCACTCAACGGTGGCAAGCGAGGTACGCGGAATCCAGCGGATATCGAGCTGGCGGTCGTGCTTCTGGGGCTCATCGGATTCTTTAGCCAGCGAGCAGTAGTAACACTCCATTGAGAGATGAAAATCGGGGTAGTCATACTCAACGGTGTAAAAATCGCGCAGGTTGGTGACTTTTACCTGCAGCTCTTCCATGAGCTCGCGGCGTACGGCGTCCTCGGGCGTCTCGCCGCGCATGAGCTTGCCACCGGGGAACTCCCAAAGTCCCTGCATGTCGCCGTAGCCGCGCTGCACGGCAAGCAGCTCATCGGATCCTTCCTTGCGAATGATCCCAGCGGCAACATGAACAGTCTTCAACAGGAGTCCTCTCTCAATATCAGCACGTGGCAGGGTAGCTACTCGTACCTTACACAACGGTAAGGCAAGCGTAAGCCATATCGATGGTAGCCGACTCGTCTTCTTGCGACTATAGATGCCGTAGACTAATTGCAAGAAAGGACTCGGTATGCAAACCACGCACATGGCGACCCCGGTACTGGAGGTCGCGCATCTCGAAAAGGTATACGGAGCGCTAGGCAACGTGACCCGCGCGCTCAACGATGTCAACTTTACGGTCAACCGCGGCGAATTCGTGGGCATCATGGGCGCTTCGGGCTCGGGCAAGTCGACGTTGCTCAACTGCGTTTCGACCATCGATAGCGCCACGAGCGGCACGATCCGCATCAACGGGCAGGACGTGACGCGCATGAAGCAGGCTAAGCTTTCGCAGTTCCGCCGCGAGGAGCTCGGCTTTATCTTCCAGGACTCCAACCTGCTCGATACGCTCACGGCACGCGAGAATATCGCCCTGCCGCTCACCATCGCCCGCACAAACTCGGCAGAGATCTCAACCCGCGTGCAGGATGTGGCAGCGCGCCTCTCCATCAGTCAGGTGCTCGACAAGTATCCCTACCAGATGTCCGGCGGTCAGCAGCAGCGCGTTGCCGCGGCTCGCGCGCTCGTAACCGACCCCACCATGATTATGGCTGACGAGCCCACCGGCGCCCTCGATTCCAAGAGCGCCCTCCTGCTGCTCGAGAGCCTGGAGGCCCTCAATCGCCGCCTGCGCGCCACCGTGCTCATGGTCACGCATGACAGCTTTGCCGCCAGCTACACGAGCCGCGTGTTGTTTATCCGCGACGGCAAGATCTTCACCGAGCTGCGCCGCGGCGACACCGACCGCCGAGAGTTTTTCGACCGCATTATGGAGGTCGTTGCCATGATGGGCGGTGAGGGCTCCGATGCTCTGTAAACTCGCTTGGGGCAACGTCCGCCGTGCCGGCCGCGACTACCTCGTCTACCTTTTGACGCTCACCCTGGGCGTCACGGTCTTCTATGCCTTTAACACCATCTCGATGCAGGTCGACATCGCCGGAATCGATGAAAAGGGCTTGGCGCAGGTTATGGGCAGCATGCTCGGCGACCTGACGTACTTTTTGGCCGGTGTCATGGCCTTTTTGATGGTGTATGCCAATAACTTCATCATGAAACGCCGCAAGAAGGAGTTTGGCCTGTACCAGGTGCTCGGCATGGGGCGCGGGCGCGTCGCCACGATCATGGCGCTCGAGACGGTGATCGTTTCGGTCGTGGCCTTTGTCGCCGGCATTGTGCTGGGTGTGGGACTCTCCCAGCTCATGACGTTCTTTACGGCCTCGCTCTTTAAAACACAGATCGCCAATTTCCACTTCTTTTTCTCGGTGCATGCGTTCAATCTGACCCTTGCCTGCATGCTCGTAATGTTTGTGCTCACGCTACTGCTGAACCTTCGCGCCGTGCGTCGTACCAAACTCATCGAGCTTATGGGTGCCGAGCGTCGCAACGAGAGCATCAAGACACGCAACCCCTGGATCGCGATTGCCATCTTTGCCGTGGGCGCGGTGCTTGTGGGCGTGGCCTATTACCGTCTGCTACGTGATGGGTTCCCGCTAACCGCGACGGACAGCAAGCTGCAAGAGGCCATGAACCAGTTTGGTATTACGACCGCTATGGTTACAGTTGGCACCTTTGCCCTGTTCTGGGGACTCTCGGGCATGCTCATCAAGCTGCTGCAGAGCCTGCGCGGCGTGTATTGGCGCGGCCTCAACATGTTTACCGTGCGCCAGCTTGCGGCCAAGGTCAACACGGTGTGCTTTTCGATGGGCGTTATCGCGATGCTCCTGTTTTTGGCCATCACCTCGGTGACGTGCGGTATGTCGATTGCCAATGTGATGAACGAGAATCTGGAGCGCTATAACCCTGTTGACGTGTCACAGACGTATGTCTATTACACGCCCGATACGCTCGACTTCTACAAAGAGTCTTTCAATCCGTCTGAGGCCGATCGCATGGTGCTGGCCGATAGTACGGTCGATTTGTACTCCGCATGGCACGGCGATCGTATCGATCACGATAACGTTGCAGACGGTATTAAGGGCAAGTCGGCGGACAACAACGACGAGACCGGCAAGAAGGTCAATATCGCCGATGTTGCCGGTGAGCATGTGCAGATCGATTCGTATCTGAGTTACCCGTTTGGCGGTTCGGATCCTTCGGTGACCCCAAGTGAGATGTGCAAGACCATGGGCGAAAAGCTTCCCAAGGCGTTCGGGGGTAGCAATGCCGATGCGATGGGTCTGTTTGTGACGCCGGCGAGCCAGTACAACAAACTGCGCCAGATGATGGGCGAGGAGCCGGTGCACATCGGTCACGACCAGTATCTGCTCACGTGTGATATGGGCGGCGAGCTGGTCGACCTGTACACCAAGTATATGGCTGGCGGCCATGCCCTTACCTTGGGCGGGCATGAGCTCAAGCCCGCAACCGATAAGTCGGACGAAGATACGGCGGCCATCGCCAACTCGGCGATGGGCAGTAATCCGGGTACCGTCGTCGTTGCCGACGAGCTGTTGTCCCAACTTGATCTGCAGCCGTCTTCCAGTAGCCTGCTCGTTAACTACAAACAGGGGATGGATACAACCGAGGCAGACGAGAGCATTAAATACACTGTGCTCGACAATCTGCTCGTTGACGGCAAGGAGTCGGGGTCGTGGGGAACCTTCATCACACGCTCCGAGATGTACACGCAGGCAGCGCAAATGAACGGTCTTATTAGCTACCTAGCCATCTACATCGGCTTTGTATTGGTCGTTGCATGCGCGGCGATTCTGTCGATCCAGCAACTCTCCAACGTGGCCGACGGCAGCCGCAGCTATCGTGTGCTGGCACAGATCGGCTGCGACGACCGCCAGATTCGCCATTCGGTGATGGCGCAGCAGGCGGTATTCTTCCTGTTCCCGCTGGCAGTGGGCCTGGCGCACTCCTTTGTGGCACTTAAGGTGATCATCGAGATGGTGAGCATATTCGGAAATATGAGCATTGGCGGCACCGTGGGCCTCACCTGTGCAATCTTCCTGGCAGCATACGGTGGCTACTTCCTGGTGACCTACCTCATGAGCGCCGGCATGGTACAAGCTGCCATCGCCACCCGCTACAGCGAATAACAAGCGGGCAAAACCGTCGCAAAAATAGAGGCGTATGACCGCCGCGAAGGGACCAGGGGCCCTTTCGCGGCGGTTTTTGCCAATCTGGTGCGTCTCAGATACAAGTGAGTAGACTTTTTTGAACCTGCCGAGCACATCGCGACAAATGATCTATAAAACTGCAGGTCAGAGCTGTGGCGTTTTAGGGCGTGCTCGGCCTTCTGCAAAAAGCCTACTCACTTGGTTTTTCTGCTAGAAGACCGCCACGAGGGAAGGCAACTCCCCCGGGTAGTCGTTGGGGACGTTCTTAAACGACTAGCCGTTGGGGACGTTCTTGTTTGACTAGTCAAGCAAGAACGTCCATTACAGTCGAAATTGTCAGCCCGGGACCGTCTCGGGCTACGAT
>CAUEUQ010000116.1:0-4009 GCA_959021215.1 uncultured Collinsella sp.
GACGGCGAGATAGCCGGCAGGCCGGCATGTCAATCCTGGTCTAACAGAGCCAAAAATAAAGCCCCAAGCGCTAAAAGTGTTCGCCCGGTGGCAAACCCACACCTCACACAGGGCTGATAAATCGTTTTAGCAAGAACCAAATCGACCTGGTTTTCGGAAGTATGCGGCAAATTCTGGAACCTCCGAGCACACCCTGTTTTTTCGCAACAAAATGCCTGATAAACTAGCCTCAAAAGCCAGGTCCGCTCATAGGGTTCAGATTTTGCCGCATACTTCCGGATTGACGCTGGCATCACTCGCTTCAAAGAGATGATTTCGGCCAGGAGGGCATTATGGACCTGACGCTTTGTGGGCAATCCGCCTTTAACTACTACCGCATCCCGCCGCAGGTATTAGGCCTTTACCCCGCCATTAGCCTTGGCAATATGGATCGCAGATGTTGTGGCCTCGGAAGTCATGCAGTTGTAAAAGACCTGCTTCACGCACCACTTCACAGGCTTGTATTCACTCGGGCACAATCCGGGTCGCGAAGCCTGTTTAAATCGCACCTCCTGACCCAAGAACCACCTCCGGGGTCGTTTAGGCAGACTGAACATGGGTTTGATGTCACGTCCCCGGAGTTCACGCTGCTCAGCCTTGCCACGCAGGTCTCACGCAACCAGTTACTCATGGCGTGCTACGAGATGTGCGGCTCCTTTGCAGTGTTTAAGCCCTGCGAGCGAACGCAACAACAACTCGATGAAGCTATTTCACTTAAGTTCATTCCACCCAACTGCGGCTGGGAGCGAGTTAACGACACCAAGGGCAATGACACCAACTTGTGGAAGCGCACGCCGCTTCTTACCGCAACGGATATCGCCGCGTTCGCCAAGCAAGCCGCAGGCCTGCGCGGCGTCAAACAACTGCGCTGGGCGGCCGAGCACATGACGGGGCAGGCCGCCTCGCCCTTCGAAGTACAGACCTCCATGCTTATCTCGCTCCCCCGCGACGAGGGCGGCCAGGGCATCGAGATCGCCAACAACGCGCGCATCCCGCTCAGTGAAGCCGCACGTTCGCTGTATGACAAAACCTGCTGCTACGCCGATATCCTCATCGAAAGCGCCACCGACAGCATGGGCGTCATTCTGGAATGCCAAGGCCGCTCTGCCCACGACAGCGAAGCCGCGAGCCTCTCCGATGCCGAGCGCGCCACCGCACTCACAAGCATGGGCTACGACGTCATCCAAATTACCTATGACCAGATCAAGGAGAAGAAGAGCTTCGACCACATAGCCGAACTCATCCATAAAAAGGCCGGGCTTCCCCACATCCCAAAGACCAAACAGGAGCGCATTGCCGAAGATACCTTACGGCAAGAGCTACTTGTCGATTGGGTTGAGCTATTCACTGCCGGGCCGGCCAGCTAGCAGCTAGCAATCAGGGGCAGCGCAGGCACATCGGGCGATTCGACACGGGCGGCAAAACCCGCCTCGGTCAGCTCGATGACCTCGGTAAACGTTTCGTCGAAGAATTCCTCGGTCAGCAGGCGGTATGGCGGATGGTCGGGCTCGCCGGGGTTTTCGCGCACGATCTCGTGCATAACGCCGATGGTCTTGAGCACATACTCCTTATGGATGGGATACTGCCCAAAACGCGTCGCCGCAGTATACAGGCGATCGGTCGCGCGCGGAATCGAAACAATGCCGAGCGTCTTGCCAAACCAGTCAAAGTCGCCTTGCTTTTTAATGCGGAACTCCTCGCACGGCTTGCCGCCGTGCGCCTCCAGGTACTGATTCACGCGCGTATTCCATACGGTATCGGCCACCAGATGCGACCAGACACCCAGCGTCAAATCGAGCAACGACTGCGCCACGTCCTCGGACGCAAGCGAGAACTCACGAGCGCCGGGACCGACAACCGGCTCGGCATCCCTGTAGCGCTGGGGATAGTGCACGCGATTCAGTCGCTCGCGCTCCTCGATAATCGAGGTCGCCGCGGCTGGCGCACCGGTGGGCGAACTTTTAAGCAACGGTGCCACATAGGTATCCCAGAACTCATGCTCACGAGGCTTAGGGATAGGCTCGGGCTTTGCAAAGTGCGTAATGCGGTACGGGATGGGATCGGCGATGCCAGGGACCATATAGCCCACGAAGATATCCGGAACCACGCAGCCAAACAAAAAGGCATTGCGGTCGCGCACGCTATTGGCAAGCGCACCGGTGCGCTCCAGCAAACGCTCCGTCTGAGCGATATGAATGTTCCAGCTTGGCATAGCCACCCCCATAAAAAACCTGGATAACTATACCATCACGGCAAAGCCGCGCGGACGGCTACGCACGCTCTACGCAGCAACTAGTCCGTAGCACCGCTTTCGGTTCCATACGACGACGAAGACGCCTCGACCACATGGTGATATCGATCGATATAGATTGCACGGGCACCCAGGCGTCGCACCAAATCCTGGTGATGCGTGCTCATCAAGACCGTCTTACCCGCCGCGACATAAGCCAGCAAGAAATTGACCACGATGTCGCATGAATCCTCGTCGAGCCCATTGGTAGGCTCGTCGAGGACCAAGATATCCGGGTTCATCGACACCACCGCAGCCAGCGCAACACGCTTCTTTTGCCCGCCCGAGAGCTGATAGGGAGAGGCGTCGGCAAGGTCGGCAACCTGGAACAGCCCCATGGCATCGCGCACGCGGCGCTCGAGCTCGTCTGCCGGCAGACCCATCTGCGCGGGACCAAAAGCAACTTCCTCGCCCACCGTGGCGCAGAACAGCTGGGCATCGGCGTTTTGGAATACGAAGCCCACGCGCTGATGAAAACGCTGAGCGGCCGCGGAATCCTTTAGAAACGCCGCATCAATCACATGCCCGTCAAACAGGTATGCCCCTGTGTCCGCGAGTTCAAGGCCGTTAATAAGGCGCATAATCGTCGTCTTACCGCAGCCGTTGGGACCGAGCAGGGCAACGAGTTCACCACAATCGACCTGCAGCGACACACCATCGACAACCGTATGCCCCGCATAGGAAAACACCACGTCGCGAAACTCGATGAGCGGCGTGGTCTCGGCGCCAGCAGAACCGCTCGCGCCCATCGCGCCATTTGTATCGTTTGCCAAAACGTCGCCCTTCCCCATTTGCATCCCCAGCCGGAACCAGCAGCGCCTACAGCACGGCGCACAACACTGCCAGCAGCGCCACGCCGGCCGCATAGACCGCATCGCGCCAGCCAAGCCCGGCGCGCGCGGGCGCCGGATACACACCGGCAAACCCACGGCAGAGCATGGCCTCGTCCATCGCATGGCTGCATTCCATCGCCTTGATAAACGTCATGCCCATGATACCCGCGACCGAGTCGGTGCGCGAAAACCCCTCAGGCGCGCGACCCACACTGCGCAGCATGACCGATTCGGTCAGATCGTGCGCCGTTCGGCCCAGCACCTCGATGTGCTTGAGCGCCATATCAAACGTAAAGATGACCTCGTCGGGCAGATGTAGCGTCTTGAGCGCCGCCGACATGCGGCTCCATGTGAGGGTCCACGAAACGCCCAGCACGAGCGTCACGTTAATGAACGTCTTGAGCGCAATCTTGAGCATGGCGCCCGCGGCAGAAGCGTCCAGCAGCAAGGCGGGCAGCGCCAGAACCACCGCGAGCCCCGCAGCGCCAAGCGCCGGCACAAAGGTTGCCCGCAGCCCGCGTACGGGGCGCACGGCAACGAGCACCAGCGCGATAGCCGCCATCAACATGAGGTACAGCGGGCTCTGCGTCAGACACACGCACAGGACGCAAACGAACATCCCCACCAGGCGCACCGGAGCCGAAACGCAAGAAAGGGCGCGGTCGACCATCGACCCGCCCTCGTGCGCGCCTCCACCCAGACGAACCCGCTCAAGCAGGCTCGCCAGGTGCAGGACATTCTTTTGCATCACACGATGTCGAGCCCTCGCGGGCTCGTAACGCTGCTCGACCGCAAGCCAGCTAGGCAGCTCGGCTATTGCCATGAGCACCGCTTTCCTTGACCGTCA
>CAUEUQ010000117.1:0-3989 GCA_959021215.1 uncultured Collinsella sp.
CTTGCGTCCTGCGGAGTGCGCCGGGAGGGAACTTGTTCTCTGCCCTGCGGGTTCGGCGATGTCGCAACGGGCAATGATTAATCTGAATAAAGATGGTGCGCGGCCTTTTAGGCTGCGCTTTTGCTTTGCTTCGCGCCATGTGGGGGCGGTGGCGACGTGCATTTTTGCGAGTATTCTGCAGTCGAAGGTCCCTGCATACCGACCTCGGGCAAAAAATCGGGAGTTCTCGATGTTTTCTACGAATGATGGGCGGGGTTATGGGCTGGCAGCGTTTGATTTGCAGGGATATTCGCGGTCTTTGGCACTTATCGTGGCGCCCGAAGCTCTTGGTTATGTTGAATACTCCTAAAAATGCACGGCGCTTAGAGGGGGACCTTCGCGAAAAAGGAAACCGCCCCGTCGAAGTATGCATTCGACGGGGCGGTTTATGCATTTGGCCGATTAAGGATGCGCTGCCAAACTACTAGAACTTGACGGTCGGTGCCTGGCGGGCTGCTTCGGCGGCCTCGAAGCCCTGGCGCTCCTTAAACTGGAAGATGCCGGCAAAGATGACAGCCGGGAACGTCTGAATGGCGTTGTTGTAGCTGAGCACGCAATCGTTGTAGCTCTGGCGTGCATAGCTAATCTTGTTCTCGGTATCCTCGAGCGATGCCTGCAGCTGCGTAAAGTTGGTGTTTGCCTTAAGATCGGGATAGGCCTCGGCT
The DNA here is from genome assembly GCA_959021215.1 of uncultured Collinsella sp. GTDB lineage: Bacteria > Actinomycetota > Coriobacteriia > Coriobacteriales > Coriobacteriaceae > Collinsella. Next base: position 705 of record CAUEUQ010000117.1, read on the forward strand.
ACGGCGAAGAGCTGGCGCAGCGCACCGGTCAGCACGTTGTCGGCTTCCATCTTTGCCTCGGGCGTGGTGGCCTTGACGGCGGTGTTACGCGCGCTGATCACGGCGGAGAGCGTCTCCTGCTCGTGCTTGGCGTAGCCCTTGACGGTCTCGACCAGGTTGGGGATCAGGTCGTTGCGGCGCTGCAGCTGCGTATCGATGTTCTGCCAGGCGTTATCGATGCGGTTACGCTTGGTGACCATGTTGTTGTAGATGCCGGCGATGGCGCAGGCAATCACAATGACAACAACGATGCCGATGATGACGGGAAGCATGATGTCTCCGTTTCGAATGGCCGCGGCGGCATGCGCCAGCTGCCGTTGGTATAACGCTACTAGTATACCCGCAACGTTTTGTCGTGCCGAACTTTCCGGTAAGCGTTGTGTTTTCGTCGGGGTCGGCACCGGGGCAAAGCGCGCGGGGTACAGGTGTAAGATATGCGACAGATTGACGAGTGTTGTCTTTGCCCTGAGGATGGCGATACCAGTGGACCTTCGCATCAAGAAAACCTACCGCGCCCTGTTCGATGCCTTTACCGAGCTTCTCGAGGAGCATCGTTTTGAGGACCTGACGGTTGCCATGCTGTGCGACCGCGCCATGATTCGCCGCACGACGTTCTACAAGCACTTTCGCGACAAGAACGATTACTTTGCCTTTTATATCGATGAGCTCATGTCGGGCTTGCCGCAAAAACAGCCCGATGAGGCCGGCGCGGTATCTGCCGAGGACGTGCGCGCGCTTCGGCACGCGATTTTGGACGATGCCATGGATTTGATTCTGGCGCACGAGCGGCTCATGGATAACATTTTGGCAAGCAGCATGTCGGGCATGTTGACCAACGTTATTTGCGACCGCATTGCCCGCTCCATCCGCGAGCGTGTGATGAACGTGCTTGCCGAGGATGCCCTGGCCCCCGTGTCACTTGAGACGACGTCTGAGTTTGTCGCCGGCGGTATTATTCGACTTTTCACGATATGGTGGGAATCGGGCCACGATCTTGAGCGTCGACCCGAGATAGCCGACGTGGTCGATGCACTGTTTGAGCGGACCATGACACCGGTGAATCACTAAAGTGGCGGAGAGAGGGGGATTCGAACCCCCGGAACGCTCTCGCGCTCAACGGTTTTCAAGACCGCCGCATTCAACCGCTCTGCCATCTCTCCGTGAGTCGTAATGATAGCATCGTTTTGAATTTGCAACAGGGAAGGCGAACGATGACGATCACCGAAATCGACGAGAAGTTCATGCGCGAGGCGCTGGCGGAGGCGCGAGTCGCCGCGGCGGTGGGCGAGGTGCCCATCGGAGCCGTAGTGGTGCGCGACGGTGAGGTCGTCGCGAGGGCGCACAATCGGCGCGAACTCGACCAGGACCCTTCGGCTCATGCCGAGTTCGCGGCCCTGTGCGCTGCCGCTCGGTCGCTCGGTCGCTGGCGCCTTTCCGATTGCACGGTCTACGTGACGCTCGAACCCTGCTGCATGTGCGCGGGTCTTATGGTTAACGCGCGCGTGGGGCGCTGCGTGTATGGCGCGAGCGACGCCAAGGCGGGCGCGTTGGGATCCCTATACGATTTGAATGCCGATTCGCGCCTGAATCATCGGTTTAACGTGACGGCTGGGGTCCTGGCGGATGAATGCCGCGAGCTGCTGAGTAGCTATTTTGGCGGTCTGCGCGGAGCGGGTGGCAGCGGCTGTGGCTGCGGTCCGAACCTTGAGGCGCATGCCGCCCACGCCGCGGCGCTTGCAGGTGCCGGTGAGGATGCTGGCATGGCGGTTGACTTTGGCCCTGCGTGCCGCCGGCCCCGCCGTGTGCTGCTGGCGATCGACTCCTTTAAGGGCAGCGTGTCGAGTGCACGGGCGGAGGCGGCGGTTGCCGAGGGCATGCGCCGTGTGTGGCCCGATGCCGAGGTGCGCGCGTTGCCGCTGGCGGATGGCGGCGAGGGAACGCTCGATACCGTTGCCGCCTGCGGTGGCGAGCTTGTGGCCTGCGAGGTTGCAGGCCCCTTTGGCGAGCGTGTGCCTGCCCGGATGTTAGTGGACGGCGAGCACGAGTCGGTTGTTATTGAGATGGCCGAAGCAGCAGGCATCGGGTACTCACCTTGCACGGAATCGGCGGCGCTGGCTGCTACAACCTATGGCGTGGGCGAGCTGATGCTCCGTGCAGCTCGTGTCGGGGTAAAGACTATCTATATTGGCTTGGGCGGCAGTGCCACCAACGACGGTGGCGCCGGCATGCTGCAGGCGCTGGGCGCGCGTGTGGTCGATGATCAGGGCTGCGATGTCGCCCCCGGTCTTGCGGGCCTTGAACACGTGGCGAGCGTTGATTTGGAGCCGGCGCTGCAGGCTTTGGATGGCGCTCGCATCGTTGTGCTTTCCGATGTCGAGAATCCGCTCGTGGGGCGTCGAGGCGCACTGGCGGTGTTTGGCGGGCAGAAGGGCCTGCCGGCGGATGATGTCGAGGCGCTGCGCAGATACGACGGCTGGATGGTCGGCTACGGTCGCCTGCTCGATGCGGCAATTTTCGAGGCGCGAGCCCAGGGGTTGTTGCGCACACCCGAGGGCGCACGGACATTTGGCTCGGTGCTCGGCGTGCCCGGCGCGGGCGCTGCCGGTGGCTTGGGCGCCGCGTTGCTGGCGCTCGGTGCGGAGCTGCGCTCGGGTGTAGAGACGGTGCTCGATCTCGTGGGGTTTGACGAGCGCGTGCGCGATGTCGACCTGGTCATAACAGGCGAGGGCAATATGGACGAGCAGTCCGCCGCCGGTAAGGCGCCGGTGGGTGTGGCTCGCCGCGCCAGGCGATATGGCAAGCCGGTGGTCGCCGTCGTGGGCGGTCGCGCCGTCAACCTGGACGCGGTATATGGGCAGGGTATTGACTTGGTTTTGCCGATCTGCCGCAAGCCCATGCCCCTCGACCAGGCGCTCAATCCTCAGGAAGCCACAACCAACCTCATCTTCGCCGGTGAATCAGCCGCCCAAGCCTACGACCTCGCTCGCCTCTAAAACCCATCCCCTCGATAAGTTGCGGTGAAATACGGAGTGTTTTTGCCTTTAAGGTGCCAATTCAGTCCGTATTCCACCGCAACTTCGAGAATGTCCATTCGAGGTTGGCTGCCTTGTGCCTTGGGTCGGACCGCCTGCCACGAAACGTGGCCATCTACTACGTTAAACCGGCCACTCTCGACCATCCCGGAATTTACAAAAACAAAACCGACGCTCCTATAAGTTGTCAAGAGGCAGTTTGCGGGAGCGCTCT
>CAUEUQ010000118.1:0-3798 GCA_959021215.1 uncultured Collinsella sp.
TTTCCGGCGCGGCCCGCTTAGTATCGCGCTTAGATTCGCAAGGTTGCGGCAGCCGGCGGCCTACTTCGCGCCGTATGCCTCGGCGTCCCACCAGTCGAGCTGGGCGATGTTGTCGCGGATGTGCTGGCAGCTCTTGTGGAAGCCCTCGAGCTCGTGCTCGGACAGGTCGAGCGTGTAGACCTCCTCGACGCCCTCGGCACCGATCACGCACGGCAGGGAGGTAAAGATGCCCTCCTCGCCATACTGGCCGGTCATGAGCGTGGAGGCGGAAAGCACGGCGTGCTCGTTGTGCAGCACGGCGGCGCAGACGCGCGCGGCGGAGTTGGCGACGGCGTACTCGGTGCACTGCTTGCCCTGGTAGGTTACGTAGCCGCCCTTGCGCGCGAGCTCCTCGATCTCCATGTGGTCGAAGGCATACTTGTCGGGGTTCTCGGCCTGAAGCTCGTTAAGGCTCTTGCCGGCGATGGTTGCGGCCTTAAAGGCGGCAAGCTGGCTAAAGCCGTGCTCGCCGATCATGTAGGCGTCGATGGACTTGGGGCTCACGCCGACCTTCTTGGAGATCTCGGTGCGCAGGCGGGCGGAGTCCAGGCCGCATCCCGAGCCGATGATCTTCTTGGAATCGTAGCCGGTCAGGTGCCACAGCTCGGTGCACACGACGTCGCAGGGGTTGGAGATGCTCACGAAGATGCCGTCAAAGCCGGCGTCGACGATGCGTTTGGCAAAGGTGCGGGCGGCGTCGGTGGTAAAGAACAGCTCGCCGTCGCGGTTGCCGGCGGCCAGCGCGACCTTGCCGGCGGCGTTGACGATGACGTCGCAGCAGGCCAGCTCCTCGTAGTGGTCGTAGCAGTTGACGATCTTGGTGTTGTACGGGACAAACGAAAGGGAGTCGCGCAGGTCCTGGACCTCGGACGTCACCTTGGCCTGGTTGATATCGCACAGGTACAGCTCATCGGCAATGCCCTGCATGAGCAGACTGTTGGCAACATGTGCTCCTACGTGGCCCTGGCCGACCACACCGATCTTACGCGTCTGGTACATATATGTATCCTTTCGGCCGAGTTTTTCGCGTCGAACCATTGTAGCGTCCTGCTGCCACTTTGCTAGGCTAAAGCGCCATAGATTTTTGGGCATGCCTTAATCTCTACTTTTGGAGTGATTTGGGCCGCTGACGGCATCGCTGGGCGATATGCTCGCGCGGATGGGGCCGCTCGTTGTACCATAGCTGCAACTGACTCGTAAGGAGCATCCATGCCCATTCGCATCCCCGACGCCCTCCCTGCCGCCGCGCAGCTCGAGAGCGAGAACATCTTTGTCATGACCGAGTACCGCGCGCTGCACCAAGACATCCGCCCGCTGCGCGTGCTCATCCTCAACCTCATGCCCACCAAGATCGCCACCGAGACGCAGATCATGCGCAAGCTCTCCAACACGCCGCTGCAGGTGGAGGTGGACCTGCTGCGCACCAAAACGCACGAGGCCACGCATGTGAGCGCCGGCCATCTGGAGACGTTCTACCGCACGTTCGACGACATCCGCGACATCCACTACGACGGCCTGATCATCACGGGTGCCCCGGTGGAGCAGATGCCGTTCGAGGAGGTCGACTACTGGCCCGAGCTCTGCCAGATCATGGATTGGTCCACCACGCACGTACACTCTACGCTGCACATTTGCTGGGGCGCGCAGGCCGGCCTGTACCATCATTACGGCATCCAGAAGCACGACCTGCCGGCAAAGGCGAGTGGCGTGTTCGAGCATTATCTGGTGAAGCCGCAAAGCCCGCTGGTCCGTGGCTTTGACGACCGTTTCTATGCCGTGCATTCGCGCAACACCGATGTGCGCCGCGAGGACGTGGAGGCCGAGCCGCAGCTTGAGGTCGTGGCCGTGTCCGACGAGGTGGGCCTGTACATCGTCAAGTCGACCGACAGCCGTCGCTTCTTTGTATTTGGCCACCCCGAGTACGATACCGACACGTTGCGCCTGGAGTACGAGCGCGACGTGAAGCGCGGGCTCAACCCTCAGGTGCCGGCACATTACTTCCCGGGCGACGACCCCACCGCCGAGCCGCGCAACGTCTGGCGCAGCCAGGCTCAGCTGTTCTACACCAACTGGCTCAACTACTACGTCTACCAGACCACGCCCTACGACCTGGCCCGCGCCGGCGAGGAGCATTAGGCTGCGATGGTACTGCTGTAGCCGTGGCTGCTGCCGCGGCTGTTGCTGTGCCGGCGGCGTGACGAGCATGGATTTTCGGACGGACGAGCGTGGATTTTCGGACGGACGAGCGTGGATTTTCGGACGTTTACAAATCGAGCGTGGATAATCTCCCATTTTTGGCCGAGGAACGGGCTCAAAGTGGGAGATTATCCACGCTCATTTTTTAGGTGTGTAGATGCCGATGGCTCGGCTAAGAGACGGTGCGTGAAGAGGCCAAGTCGCATTCGGCGTAGTCTCGTATCTCGACGGGTTTTTCTTTCTGATAATCCGATGGACACAGGCATCTAAATGTGGAGACAGGGACCTCTCGGTAAGGCTTCTGCCTGCAGATATAAGCCATCAGCCTAAAACGTCCAAAACCGTCAAGCATTTGGTCAGTGCCTGGACAGCATTTGGTTAGACTTCGCATGAAACCGTCTGGTACGTTTGCGCCGTTCCATGAGTTGGGAGGCGACATGGGAAACATGACGGCGAATCAAAGACTTACAAGTCACATTAAAGCATGCGAACAGCAGATGAGTTGCGTGTACGCGCGCACGGCGGCGGAGGCAAAGCAGATTGAGCGGCGGGTGGCGGCGGGAAGTCTAGAGGCGGTCATGCCGGGGCTGTATGCGCGTCCGGAATACTGGTCCGAGCTCAAGTTTCGGCAGCGTTATCTGCATCGGGTGCGGGCGCTTGCGCAAAAGCACCCCGACTGGACATTTTGCTCCTATACGGCGGCTGTTATCTATGGCTTTTCGGTTTCGCATGCCAATTTGACGCACATCCATATCGCCGCGATGCCGGCCCAATCGACGACGCCGGGCTCTCAGGTCATTCGTCATCGCTATGCTCGTCAAACACGTGCCACCCAGATGGATATCGCCGTAACCGATATCGATCAAACGATTACGGATTGCTTGGTCGATGCATCGTTTGTCGAGGGACTGATCATCGCGGATTCGGCGCTCCATGAGCAACTTTTGTCGAAGGAGCATCTCGTTGAGACGGTCGATAAGCTTGGCCTGAATCGTCGCGGTGTTGTGATGGCGCGCAGGGTTGCGCGGTGTGCCGATGGCCTGTCGGAAAGCGGTGGCGAGTCCAAGGCACGTGCCCTGATGATTGAGCGCGGCTGGCAGATGCCGGAGCTGCAAGTTGAGCTGTTCGACCCGGTTGAGCCGGGACGGCCGTATCGCGTCGACTACTTGTGGCGCGTGGGCGACCAGCTGATTATCGGTGAGTTCGACGGATTCGTTAAAAGCGAGAAAGCGGCGGAGGAGGGCAAGCTCGCAAAGGCGCAGTTCGATGAGCGTCAGCGCGAGTCGAGGCTTTCGCTGCTTGATAACTGCAAGATCGTGCGCTTGTGCTGGGATGATCTAAGGGATCCGACAAAGCTCGATCGCAAGCTCAAGGTCGCCGGCGTGCCGCGTGCGTGCTGAGGCAGTTGCAAGGCGTTTGGCTGCACGAGCGTGGAAAATCAGACGGACGAGCGTGGAAATCTGGACGCTTGTTGAATGAGCGTGGATAATCTCCCACTTTTGGCTCGTAAGGGGGTGCGGACGATTTCTTGGACCGCGCCTAGGCGTATCCAAGCTTCCTGCG
>CAUEUQ010000119.1:0-3718 GCA_959021215.1 uncultured Collinsella sp.
AGTTCCGCACGCAAAGAAGGCCACTTAATGTGGCCTTCGTCTTGCGCAGGACTGTAGAGCAGGCAACCTTATGCCTCGCCCGCGGTCCCGGACCAACTTACTTCAAACCGCAGCTACGACAGCGCAATACCGCCAAGCCAGCCCCAACGCACGCCAGAGCCAGTGCCATAGAAGCTAATAAACGAATCGAGCGACTTAGACGTAATGGCACCCTCGTTGCTCATAACGATGCCGCCGCCAACGTAGATACCCACATGACCGTAGATAAGGCCCGGAGCACCCGTGCCGCTATGCGATGAGTCGGCCACGATCATGCCCACCTGCAGCGCCGAGCGGTCGGAGCTATAGCACCAGGCGTTAAACATGTCGCACGCATTGCCTCCAAAGTAGCCAACGCCGGCGTTACGGAAGACATTGGTGACCCACGCCGCGCACCAGTTCTGACCCGGCGAAGGCGTGGAGTAGCACGCGTTGACGACAGCCTGCTGCTTGCCCGAGCCGGCATTCTGATGCGGAGTTCCGGGCGCGTACGATCCACCACCCGAGCTCGAACCACCCGAGTAGGAATTGTTCTTGTTCGCGGCAGCCGCGGCAGCGGCAGCCTTCCTAGCGGCCTCCTCAGCCTGGGCGGCAGCGAGGATCTCGGAATCGCGCTGAGCCATGAGCTCCTTGACGTCGTCGGAAAGACCGTTCAGCACGGTCTGGACTTCTTGCTGCTTGGCCTGCATGTCCTGCATCTGGGCAGTCTGCTGGTCCTTGAGCTTCTCTAAGTCGGCCTTCTGCGACTCGAGCTCGGTCTTTTGCGCATCGAGCTCTTCCTGGATGGTCTGAATGTCCTCGATGGCGTCGCGGTCGCTCTTGTTGATCTTCTCAACGTAATGCGCGTTGGCGACGAGTTCCTCAAACGAGCCAGAGGCCAGCAGCAGCGACAGGATGTTCGTGCCGCCGGACTTGTAGCTGGCGGCCACGCGATCGGAAAGGTCGTTGCGCTTCTTCTTGAGCTCGGCCTTCTTTTCATCGATCTGGGCCTGCGTGTCGTCAATCTTGCCCTGGACATTCTCGATGTCGTTGAGGGTCTGGGCATTCTTGTTGGCCAGCGCCGCATACTCATTTGCGATGCTGTCGAGCTGGGCCTGAACCTCGTCGAGCTGGGCCTGGGCGGCATTCAGTTTATCGGTGGTTTCTTTGGAAGCCTCCGCCGCATGGGCGCGAGCGGGCAGGCCAAAAAGAACTGCCGCAGAAGCGGCGCCGAACAGGGCTTTGAGGGCAGTGCGGCGCGAGAGCTCCTGGGAAAGGATGGAATCGCTGTTTGGTGACATATGTACTCCGTTACATGCTTATTTATATGTCGCTCAACTCATACATATTAGCGTACATATGGCGCGTCCCAACGATTTCCACGAACGGCAGGAAACTGCAAGGTCAGCGGCTCGTAAGCAAATGCCAAAGATCAGGTTATGCGTACGCAAGCTCTTCTATGAGCACGTTAGCACAATCCTCTGCTTTTCCTACAGCGCACGATTTGGGCGTCCCTGCCTGCGCTATACTCCCCTGAAGAAGTGTTCCTGATTCGATAGGAGACTACATGTCCAAAGCACTCGACCCCAAAGACACCTGTGTCCTCGTTACCGGTGGCGCCGGCTTTATCGGCTCGCACACCGTCGTTCAGCTGCTCGAGGGTGGCTACCAGGTCGTCATCGTCGATGATCTCTCCAACTCCAGCGCCGTCGCCGTCGACCGCGTCAAGACCATCGTGGGCGACGAGGCCGCCAAGAACCTCACCTTCTACGAGGCCAACGTGCTCGACCGCGATGCGATGAACAAGATCTTCGATACCCATCAGATCGACCGCGTCATCCACTTTGCCGGCTTTAAGGCCGTCGGCGAGTCGGTGAGCAAGCCCGTCGAGTACTACCACAACAACATCGAGAACACCCTGGTGCTCATCGACGTCATGCGCAACCATGGCTGCAAGTCCATCATCTTCTCGAGCTCCTCGACCGTCTACGGCGACCCGGACAACCCGCCCGTCACCGAGGAGGATCCTAAGAAGCCCGCGACCAACCCCTATGGTTGGACCAAGTGGATGATCGAGCAGATCCTTATGGACGTCCACACCGCCGACCCCGAGTGGGACGTCGTGTTACTCCGTTATTTCAATCCCATCGGCGCCCATCCGTCGGGCCTGATCGGCGAGGATCCCAAGGGCATCCCCAACAACCTGGTGCCCTATGTCGCCCAGGTCGCCGTGGGCAAGCTCGAGGCCGTTCAGGTCTTTGGCAACGACTACCCCACCCCCGACGGCACCGGCGTGCGCGATTACATCCACGTGTGCGATCTGGCATCTGGTCACGTGGCCGCCCTTAACTGGATGAACGGCAAGACCGGCGTCGAGATCTTTAACTTGGGCACCGGCACCGGCACCTCGGTACTCGAGGTCGTCGCCGCCTTCTCCAAGGCTTGTGGCAAGGAGCTGCCCTACGTGATCCGCGAGCGCCGCGCCGGCGACATCGCTGCCAACTGGTGCGATGCCTCCAAGGCCGAGCGCATGATGGGCTGGAAGGCCCAGTACGACATCGCGGACATGTGCCGCGATAGCTGGAACTGGCAGAGCCACAACCCCAACGGCTTCGCCGACGCCGAGTAGCAAAACCTACATACCGCTCTTGCCCCGATCTCACGTTGTGAGGTCGGGGCTTTTTCATGGCATGTAACCATTCGCCGAAAATCGACCAACTTTTTTATCTTGCCTGTACATGTTTAAACAACATGTTTTACAATAGGCGTATCGAATCAGAACATCGGAGGCGGACTGCACACCCATCGGCAGGCCGACCCCACAACAAGAAGGTTGGTGAGCGCATTCATGGAGCGTGCAAGCGGCGTCCTCATGCCCGTCTCATCTCTGCCCGGACCATACGGAATCGGCGGCTTTGGCTGGAATGCCTACGACTTCGTCGATTTTCTCGCCTCGTGCAAACAACATTACTGGCAGATTCTGCCCCTTACGACGACCAGCTATGGCGATTCGCCCTATCAGTCGTTCTCGGCCCGCGCAGGCAACCCCAACTTTATCGACTTTGCCGAGCTTATCGAGGCAGGGTATCTGGAGCAGCGCGATATCGATGGCGTGTATCTGGGATCCGACCCCAGCAATGTCGACTACGGTGCTATCTTTGGCGGCCGCCGTCAGATTCTCGACCGCGCCGCTGAGCGCTTTGCTGCCGACAAGCCGGCCGATTTCGATGACTTTATCCAGGCCAACGAGGACTGGCTCATCCCCTACTGTGAGTTCATGACCGTCAAAGAGGAGTGCGGTCTCAAGGCGTTTTGGGAGTGGCCCGCGGAGCTCCGCACCCGCGGCGAGGCTTCCGCCAGGGTCTGCGCCGACCATCCGGCGCGTATGCTCTACCACCAGATGACGCAGTACTTCTTCGATCGCCAGTGGAGCCGCCTCAAGGCCTATGCCAACGAGCGCGACATTCTCATCATCGGCGACCTGCCCATCTATGTCTCGCGTGACTCCGTCGAGATGTGGGCGACGCCTGAGCTCTTTAAGATCGACGCCGCCGGCAATCCCGTGAGCGTCGCCGGCACGCCGCCCGACCAGTTCTCGGCCACCGGCCAGTACTGGGGCAACCCCATCTACGACTGGGACGCCATGGAGTCCGACGGCTTCTCCTGGTGGGAGGGCCGCATTCGCGCCGCCCTCGACATG
>CAUEUQ010000120.1:0-3687 GCA_959021215.1 uncultured Collinsella sp.
GCTGCCATGCCATAGCGGTGCTTGCTGTTCGGACTGCCGCCCACGGTTTTGCTTGTCCGCACCCCGATAGTGACCACATGTATGTGTGCTCGGTCGACGTGGGCGACAAGAACCTCGACGCCGACGGCAACCCCGCTCCGCTGCAGATCGTCTGCGGCGCGCAGAACTTTGAGGCCGGCGACCACATCGTCACGGCCATGATCGGCGCCGTGCTGCCCGGCGACGTCAAGATCAAAAAGAGCAAGCTGCGCGGCGTCGTGTCCATGGGCATGAACTGCTCCGCGCGCGAGCTCGGCCTGGGCGGCGACCACTCCGGCATTATGATCCTGCCCGAGGATACGCCCTGCGGCATGCCGTTTGCCGAGTATGTGGGCTCGAGCGACACCGTGCTCGACTGCGAGATCACGCCCAACCGTCCCGACTGCCTGTCCATGATCGGCATGGCCCGCGAGACCGGCGCCATCTTCGACCGCGATTTCCACGTTGAGCTGCCCGCCATCAAGGCCGAGACCGGCCGCGCGACCGACGACGAGCTTTCGGTCGAGATTGCCGACGAGGGCCTGTGCGACCGCTATGTCGCCCGCATCGTGCGCAACGTGAAGGTCGGCCCCTCGCCCGACTGGATGGTCAAGCGCCTCAACGCCCTGGGCGTGCGCCCGCACAACAACATCGTCGACATCACCAACTATGTGATGATGCTCACCGGTCAGCCGCTGCACGCCTTTGACCTGGACACCTTTGCCGAGCGCGATGGCCATCGTCGCGTGGTGGTTCGCGCCGCCCAACAGGACGAGAAGTTTACGACCCTCGACGGCGAGGAGCGCACGCTCGACGCCGGCATGGGCCTCATCACCGACGGCGAGCGTCCCGTGGCGCTGGCCGGCGTAATGGGCGGCATGGATTCCGAGATCGAGGACGACACCGTCGACGTGATGGTCGAGAGCGCCTGCTTCAACGCCGGCCGCACCTCGCACACCAGCCGCGATCTGTCGCTGATCTCCGACGCCTCCATTCGCTTTGAGCGCCAGGTCGACGAGACCGGCTGCGTGGATGTCGCCAACGTTACCTGCGCGCTGATCGAGGAGATCGCCGGCGGCGAGGTTGCTCCCGGCTATGTGGACGTGTTCCCCGCGCCCAAGACCATCGACAGCATTAAGCTGCGCCTGGCCCGCGTGCGTGCCATCTGCGGTGCCGACATCGAGCCCGACTTTATCGAGCGTTCGCTCACCCGCCTGGGCTGCACCGTCGAGCGCGACGGCGAGGACTTTATGGTCACGCCGCCGAGCTTCCGTCCCGACCTGCCGCGTGAGATCGACCTGATCGAGGAGGTCTTGCGCCTATGGGGCATGGGCCGCGTGACGGCGACCATTCCGGCTGCCAAGAACCACATCGGCGGTCTGACCCGCGAGCAGAAGCTCACTCGTAAGGTCGGCGAGATCCTGCGCGCCTGCGGCCTCAACGAGACCACGACTTTTGGCTTTGCCGCCCCGGGCGACCTGGAGAAGATCGGTATGTCCACCGAGGGTCGCGGTTGCCCCGTGGTGCTCATGAACCCGCTGGTAGCCGAGCAGACCGAGATGCGCCGCTCGCTGTTGCCAGGCCTGTTGCAGTCTGTGGCCTACAACGAGGCCCACGGCACGCCCAACGTGCATCTGTACGAGGTCGGCAGCTTGTTCCACGGTCGCGAGAACGCCAGCCTGCCCAAGGAGACCAAGTCCGTGGCGGGCGTGCTCTCGGGCCAGTGGAGCGAGCAGTCTTGGAACATGAAGTACCGCAAGCTGCGTTTCTTCTCTGGCAAGGGCATCGTTGAGGAGCTGCTTGCCCAGCTGCGCATCGAGAAGGTTCGCTTCCGTCCCGTCGAGGGCGAGAGCTATGCCTTCCTGCAGCCGGGTCGTGCTGCCGAGGTGCTCTCGGGCGGTACCGTGCTGGGCTGGGTTGGCGAGATCCACCCCGAGGCGCGCGAGGCTATGGGCATTGACGAGGTCGTCGTCGCCTTTGAGCTCGACTTGGATAAGCTGATCAAGGGCGCCCGCAACCAGGAGAACTACCGTGAGTTCTCGCAGTACCCGGCCGTTGAGCACGACCTCGCTATCGTGGTTGACAACACTGTGACCTGCGAGGATCTTGAGCGTCGTATTACGAGTGCCGGCGGCAAGCTGCTCGAGGGCGTGCGCCTGTTCGATGTCTACCGCGATCCGGTCCGCATCGGAGCGGGCAAGAAGTCCATGGCCTTTGCGCTTACGTATCGCTCCGACGACCACACGCTCACCAGCGAAGAGGTCGAAAAGGCGCACCAGAAGATCGTCACCAAGGTGTGCAAGGGCGTAAACGGCGAGGTCCGCGGCTAGGTCCTGCGCCGGATATAGGCCAGCGTCGGCTGCCGCCGAGTCTTACGTGACTGCTGTTTTCGGTATAAGGCACCGTTGAGCCTTCATATATGACACGCGCATTACATAACGGCGTGCTGCTTTGTCGGCAGTGCGCCGTTTTGCTATGATAGCCCGCGGCGTGTTACGAATCTGACAATGCGTAACACTGACAAGGTGATTCAAGCGGCGTTGCAATTCTGTGCGTCGATAACCGGGAGGCGTATATGCACATTCCAGATAACTACCTGTCCCCGCAGACCGATGCCGTTATGGCGGTGGCGATGGTGCCCGTTTGGGTTCATTGCATCAAAAAGGTGCGCGCCACGCTCGATCGCGAGCACATGGCTTTCCTGGGCATCTGCGCCGCGTTCTCCTTCCTGCTCATGATGTTCAACGTGCCGCTACCTGGCGGCACCACGGGTCACGCCGTCGGCGGCGCGCTCATCGCGCTGCTGCTGGGCCCCGAGGCTGCTGCCATTGCGGTTTCGGTCGCGCTGGCATTGCAGGCGCTTCTGTTTGGCGACGGCGGCGTTCTGTCGTTTGGCGCCAACTGCTTTAACATGGCCTTTGTGCTGCCGTTTGTCGCTGCTATCGTGTTCCGTGCGCTCAACAGCCGTCTGCACGACAAGAGCTGGGGCACCTCGGTTTCGGCCATCGTAAGCGGCTGGGTCGGCCTGTGCCTGGCGGCCCTGTGCGCGGCAATCGAGTTTGGTATTCAGCCGATGCTCTTTACCAACGCTTCGGGCGCGCCGCTGTACTGCCCCTTCCCGTTGTCTGTGGCTATTCCGGCCATGTTGATCCCGCATATGCTGGTCGCCGGTGTCGTCGAGGGCGTGGCGACGGCCGCAATCTACGGTTTCATTAAGAAGACGGCGCCGAGCGTTATCGTCGGGCCCGAGGCTTCCGACGGCCTGCTGGAGTCCGAGGGCGCAACCGCCAAGAAGACCTCGCTGGTCCCCACGCTCATCCTGGTCGCTGTGCTTGTCGTGGCCACGCCGCTGGGCCTGCTGGCCACCGGTGACGCATGGGGCGAGTGGGACGCCGAGGGCGCCGCGACCGCCGTTCAGGAGGCTGGCGACGACAGCCTGCAGGCTTCGGTCGGCCTCGATACCCCGACCTTTGCCGATGCCCTGCCCACGGGCGATTATCTGCAGGCCTATTCCGAGGAGCAGGGCCTTGGCTTTGCCGGCCAGGCCGCGATGTATATTCTTTCGGGCGTGATTGGCGTGGCGGTGCTTACCATTGCATTCCGCCTGGTCTCGCTGACGGTCAAGGAAAGCGGTGCTCATGGCAATAGCCGAGCTGCCTAGCTGGCTTG
>CAUEUQ010000121.1:0-3659 GCA_959021215.1 uncultured Collinsella sp.
AAACAAAGCAGGCACCCCGGCCCTCGTCCGTAAACTCTTCCGCTGAGCGAGCCATAGGCGCCGCGCACCGATGTGATAAAGCGGCGGCTTGAAATTGGTGCTATATTCAGCTTGAGTTGTTTAATGCTAGTACGGGAGGCTGATATGGGTCTGTTCAAGAAGAAAAACCCGCAGGATGCCTTTGATCCCGATGTGTTTACCATCACGGATACGATTTTGGACCCGCCGCGGTTTACGTTTTTGCCGGCTATCTACCAGGATGCCACGCGTCGCAAGTGGGCCGTGCATCAGCGCGGCGGCGAGCCGAAGATTTTTGACTATGCGGACGTGTTGCAGTGCGAAGTATCCGAGGCGGGCGATCCGGAGGCCGAGGAAGTGGTCTCAAAACAGGAATTTGCCCAGCGTATCCTGGCAAATCCCGCTAAGGCGGCAAAAATGAATGCCGCCAAGCGTAATATGTGTCTTGGTATGGGCGTTGTTGTGGCGGTTCAGACGGGAAAAGACGAGGTTTCCAAATTAGAGATTCCCGTTATGACCGACGAAGTTAAACGCGATTCAAGTCTATATAAGTCGTATCGGAATGTCGCCGAGAAGATCAAGGCCGAATTTGATGCCATGGGAGGGCTGGCCTAATTTTGGCGGCATACGTTTCTGAATGAGGAGTCTGTGCAATGGCAGGCGAATCTTATGCAATTCCCCCCAAAGATCGTGCTGTTGAGGGAATTCTTTGGTATATCCAGCACCATCAGCTTGCCGGCGGTGATCGCCTACCGGCCGAGCGCGTGCTGTGCGAAGAGATTGGCGTTTCGCGTACGGCGTTGCGCGCCGGTATCACGCGGCTCATCTCTTGTGGAACGCTCGAGAGCCGTCGCGGGTCGGGTACGTATGTGTGTCCTCCCAAGCCGCTGAACATCTTCCAGGAAACGTATAACTTTTCCGATGCTGTGCGGACTGCCGGCCTGCACCCCTCTTCTCGTCTGGTTTCCACCGGGACCATCGAGGCGGATGAGGCGCTTGCCGACAAGCTTGGGGTGGCTGTAGGCGCTCCTTTGCTTCGCATGCAGCGCGTTCGACTTATTGAGGGCGAGCCGGCGTCAATCGAGACGGCTCACGTTAACCTGTCCCTGTGCCCATCGCTTATCGAGCACGATTTTGAGTGCGAGAGCCTTTACGATGTCTTGCTCAAAGAAGGTGGCGTGCGTGTTGAGCATGGACGTGAGCATATCTCCATCTCGCGTTTGAATGCCGAAGAGGCCGAGCTGCTCCAGCAAGAAGAGGGAACGCCGGTGTTTTATGAGAGCTCGATCGAATTCGATAAGGACATGCGTTTTGTGGAGCATTGCAAATTGGTGATTTTGCCCACGAAGTTCCGCTTTGCCGATAACGGCGAAGAGAACGGCATGAGAAGCGTGGCAGGTGAACAATGGCTGAAACAGTAGATGCCACCCCGGTTTATATGCGCATTCGACGCCGCATCGAGGAGCGTATCGAGCGCGGTATATATCCCACGGGTTCCATGATTCCGTCCGAAAAAGACCTCGCCGAGGAATTTGGTACGACACGCTTGACCATCCGAAGCGCTGTCGATGAGCTGGTTCGGCGCGGGCAGATTCGCCGTGTTCGGGGAAAAGGTGCCTTTGTGGCGCAGAAAGTACCTGCTTTTTTTGAACGCACGGGCGGTTTTCGTGAATCGGTCCGTGCTTCGGGCGGCGAACCGTCCGTCCGTATTCTCGCGCGTTCCAAGCGTTATGCGGGGCCATACTACGCCGACCTGTTTGGCATCGCCGAGGACGACCTGCTCTATTCCATTCGACGCCTGAACTGCATAAACGGTAGCCCCGTATCGATTGAGACGGCGCTGATTCCCTGCCTGCTGTTCCCAACCATCGAAGATATTGACGTGTCGGTCTTCAGTTTGTACGAGACCTATGAGATGCTGGGCCGAAAGCCAGTCATGGCGCAGGAAAAGCTCGATATCGAAGCGCTGGGCGCACGAGATGCCGGCCTGCTTGGACTGGAGCAGGGCGATCTTGCCTTGACACTGGAGTGCGTAAGCTTCGATGCGAGCGGCCAAGCGATCGAGTACGTCAAGTCGTTTAACCGCGGTGATGCGGGTGGATATACCTATACGTACTAGCTGGTGTTTTGTGAATAACGGCTGGGAAACTAACTAGTTTTGATCGTTGGGTCAGCTGTATATACAACCTTACAGCGCTCAAAATCGACCGTTCGCCGAAGGGGATAAATAAACCGACAAAGAGGTATCAAAAAGCCGTAACCTATAACTGTGATTGGTATCAAATACTAATGATTTGTAACGAGGTGAGACGATGAAGATGCTCGATTACGTTCAGCTTGCCCATGTGCGTATGGGGGAGAACCTCGAGCGTTCGTCTGAGCTGGTAGCGAAGCTCGTTGATTTTTTCCAGTCCGGTTCTTTTGACGCACTGCGCGTCGTTGCTTCGGGTTCGTCGCGCCATGCCGCCGATTGCACCCGCGATTACCTGCAAGATGCGCTGCAGATGCAGGTGTCCGTTGTGACGCCCGAGGCCTTCGTCGATTTTGAACACACCTATCCGCAGCATGCGCTCAACATCGCCGTCTCGCAGAGTGGCTATTCGACCAATACGATTGCGGCGCTCGATTACATGCGCGCACACGATATGGCTGCAGTTGCGCTCACGGCAAACGTCGAGGCGCCCATCAAGGAGCACACTGACATCGTTCTTGACTACGGTGTGGGCGTCGAGTCGGTGGACTTTGTGACTCTGGGCGTTGAGGTTCTCGTTGAGTACCTGGTGCTCTTTGGTATTTACGGCGGTCAGGCGCGCGGAACGATTGACGCCAAGGGCGTTGCCCAGCGTCTTGACGACCTGCGCGAGGCTATCCATGCCAATGCTGTGATGTGCAAGACCGCCGAGGCATATGTCCAAGACCACATGCTCGAGCTTTCTGAGCACACGCCCGCCATGGTCGTCGGCAACGGCCCCAACTACGGTGTTGCCGAGGAGGCAGCGCTCAAGCTGAGCGAGACCATCAAGATTCCTGCCATGCATCACGAGGGCGAGGAGTTCGTTCACGGTCCCGAGATGCAGATCGTTCCGGGCTATCTGGTGTTTATCGTCGACGATCCGCAGGGGTCGGAGCGTCTTGCGAATATCGCCGATGCGCTATCGAACGTTACGGCAAAAACGGTGCTGCTCACGGCCCATCCCAAGGGCAGGGCTCACGAGGTTGCGGTGCCTCAGGTGGCTCCGCTGCTCAGCGCAATTCCCAATCTTGTGTTCTTCCAGACGATTGCGGCAATGATCGCCGAGCGTCTGAAGTCATGGGACGTGCACCCGTATCTCGATGCCGTCTCCAAGCAAATGGAGGTCAAGGCAGAGGGCTACGAAGAATCAGTCAATGCGCTTAAGGCCAAAGCGGCCGAGTGTTACGGAATGTAAGCGGGTTTGATGCCCGTTGGCATGGGGGATGTGAAGACAACCCCAGAAAGGAGAGACAAATGAAGGAAACCGAGAAGATCGAGATCATGCATTTCGACCAGGAGGGCTATCTCGAGGACGGTAAGGCGCTCTACGAGACCGGCAAGAAGATGACCGCCCTCGCCGACAAGGTCGCCGACGAGGGCTACGACGCCGTGTTCCTGATGGGCGTCG
>CAUEUQ010000122.1:0-3635 GCA_959021215.1 uncultured Collinsella sp.
GACAAATTGTGATTTGACGACGTCATCGCAGGCTGTAAGCAGCTGCCTGTAGTGAGACCTCGTTTCTTGTGCGGTCCAGAGTATGTCGGCAAGATCTTCTTGCTTAGCGATGCTGGGAAGCTCGAATTCAAATTGCGAAAGGCTCTGCCACTTGACTCTTGGCGAGAGGGAGCCTGCCGAATTGGTGATGGCGTGCTCGAATAGGGCGTCGTTCTGGATGATGAACGGGAGCAGCCTCGGAGAGAGGTTGTCCTTGGGGGCGATGACAGTGATGTCTCCAGAGCAGATTCCGTCGAATGGGGCGACGGCCGCTTTACGCAGGTAGGCCCTGCGACGCCCGAACAGCACCTGCCCCTTTGAGAAAGCCTTAGTGAAGGTGGTCTCGACACCTTCGTCCCAATGGGCGAGTTCGACTTCGCCGGGGTCCAGATGCTCAAGGCCGACCGTCGGCAGCTCTTGGTCTACAGGGACCTTCTGTTTGATTTCGCGGGCCACATCGCCCAGGCAAACGTGGGTCATGTTACTCACCATCGTTTTCATGCAATTTCGCAGCAATATCATCGAGCAGGGACGCGGCCTCTGTGGAGGCGGTTCTCCAGCTCCCTATCGTTTCCTCGATGCTTCTATCGTCAGCGTTTTCATCATCGGAGGGCTTCACGTACAGAGGGATGGAGAGCGAGAAAGCGTTGTCCTCGATCTTGCTAAACGATGCGTGGGATGAGAAACCTTCGATGTCTTCGTCAGATCGGTAAGCCTCGACGATTCTCTGGATGTGTCGAGGTTCAAGGTAGCTTTGCGCGTTCTTGCGGGTTACCTCGGCAGAGGCGTCCACGAACAGTATCTCCTTGCGCCGGTTCGGCGCTTTCTCGCTGCGGCAGATGAGGATGCAGGCCTCCATGGGCGAGTTGAAGAAGAGGTTTGCACCGAGTCCGATGACTGCCTCGACGAGATCGCTTCTCACGAGCTTTTCGCGCATCTCCGATTCCTCGTTACGGAAGAGTACGCCGTGGGGGAGGAGTATGGCGCACCTGCCGCTCTTCGGGTCCATGCTCTTGAGGATGTGTTGGATGAAGGCATAGTCGGCTCGTCCCTGCGGGGGCGTGCCGAGGAAGTTGCGGCCATAGGGGTCGGATGCGAACGACTCGCGATCCCACTGTTTGATGGAGTAGGGAGGATTGGCGAGCACCATGTCGAAGGTGCGCAGCTTACCCGCTTCGAGGAAGGTGGGGTGACGCAGTGTGTCGTCGTTGGCGATTTCGAAGTCCTCGACGCCGTGAAGGAACAGATTCATACGGCCGATGGCGGATGAGAGCTGGTTGATCTCCTGCCCGTAGGCGTGGACGTTGCGCCATTCCTCCCCGTGCTGCTTGAGGTGGGCGATGGCGGAGATGAGCATGCCGGCACTGCCGCAGGTGGGGTCGTAGATGGACTCGCCCGGCCTGGGTTGAAGGATCTCGGTCATCAGGTGGACGACCGTGCGGTTGGTATAGAACTCCTGGGCCGTGTGACCCGAGTCGTCTGCGAACTTCTTGATCAGGTACTCGTAACCCTGGCCGAGCTCATCTTCAGGGCAGTTGGCGATGGACAAAGTCTTGGCGCTGAAGTGTTCGATCAGGTCTTTGAGCAGACGATCGGGAAGGCGCTTCTTGTTGGTCCAGGCAGCGTCACCGAAGATGCCCCGCAGCTTGGAGTCGTTGGCCGCCTCTATGGCGCGAAAGGCGTCGACGATGGCCTTACCGACGTTCTCAGTGGTTTCTCGGATATCGGCCCAATGGGCACCGTCGGGAATGGCGAAGCTGTGGTTCTCGGGCAGGGCCGCGAACTCTTCGTCGCCGCCAGAGGCCTCCAGGGCCTCGTCGGTTTCCTCATCGTAGACGTCGGAGAGGCGTTTGAAGAATAGCAACGGGAAGATGTACTGCTTGTACGATCCGGCGTCGATGTAGGTACGGAGCAGCACTGCCGCGTTCCACAGATGGTTGTTGAGCTCCTCCTGGGGGATTCTACTTTCCATCGACGTAACCTCCCTTCACGAGGAGATCGAGGAACTTCTCCTCCGACTTTCTTGTTTTCTGGATGAGGTCGTAGAAGCGCTTTCTGGTCTCTGCCGGTGGCTCGACCTTCTCGCGTTTCCTCTCGATGTAGTTGTTCGCCGAGAGTACGTATCCCTCGCGCTCGATGTCGGCGAGCGTTGTGATGGCGCATTTCTCGATGACGGGTTCATAGGAGCGGTAGAGGGAGAGCATCTCCCGTGCGTCCTCTTCCGAGATCATGTTCTGCGCACGCTGGGCGGTAAAGATCTTGCTGCCGTCGATAATGCAAACGCGTCCCTGGTGCTCGGTGGACTTCTCGTTTCTGAGGAACAGCACGCAAGCAGATACGCCGGTGCTGTAGAAGACTCCGCTTGCGAGCGCGATAACGGCTTCAACCTTGTCCGACTTGATAAGCTCCTTGCGTATGGTACCCTCTTTGCCGCCATGGAACAGCGCTCCTTGGGGTAGAACTACGGCGCAACGGCCGTTCTTCTTGTCCATGGAGCAGACCATGTGTTGCACCCAGGCGAAGTCTGCCGATTTGTCGGTGGGAACGCCCCAGACGTTACGGCCCCACGGATCCGAGGCAAACTCATCAGAGCCCCAGTTCTTAAGGGAGAACGGAGGGTTCGCAAGGACGCAGTCGAAGGTTTTGAGTGCATTGCCGTCGCGGAAGGCGGGCTCGCGTAGGGTGTCGCCCTGGGCGACGCGGAAGTCCTTCGCGCCGTGAAGGTAGAGGTTCATTCGCGCTATAGCGGACGTGCTGAGGTTCTTCTCCTGGCCGTAGAGCTTGCCGTAGGCGAGTTTTGAGTTGTCCATTTGCCGGACGGCTTCGATGAGCATGCCGCCCGTGCCGCATGCCGGGTCGTAGACGGTCTCGCCGGGCTTCGGCTCAAGCAGGGAGACCATCATCTTGACGATCTCGCGTGGGGTATAGAACTCGCCGGCGTTCTTCTTCTGCATATCGGCGAACTTCTTGATCAAGTATTCGTAGGCGTCGCCCATCATGTCGGCGCTATAGTTCCTGTTGCCGAACTTCTTCGCTGAGAAGTGCTCGACGAGATCCTTCAGGCGTTCGTCGGAGAGCTTGCCTTTGTCTGTCCAGCTCGCATCGTCGAAGCTACTGAAGAGGCCGCTGAGGGTGTCGGGGTTGGCGCGCTCGATTCCGACCATTGCATCGACGATTGCCTTGCCGACGTTCGTGCCGGTGTTGCGAACGTCCTGCCAGTGGCAGCCCTCCGGCACCTCAAAGCTGTGGTTTTCGGGCAGGGCGGCGTAGTCTTCGTCTCCGTCTGACATCTCTAGAGCCTCGGTGGTCTCCTCGTCGTAGACGTCGGAGATGCGCTTGAAGAAGAGCAACGGTGTGATGTAGCTCTTGTACTCGTCCTGGTTGATGGGGCCGCGCAGGATGTCGCAGGCCCCGAGCAGGTGGTTTCCCAGCTCGGATTTGCTTATTGGTTCTTCTGGCATTCAGGTACCTATGAGCTCAAAAATGAAATTACAGCTCTAGTGATTATACCGTCATATTTGTCGCGGTAAATCTCCTGTGCATCGTCGTTCAATCAGGCGGTTCGAGCGACGGTCTGAGCTTGTAAATCACAATTT
>CAUEUQ010000123.1:0-3510 GCA_959021215.1 uncultured Collinsella sp.
AAAGCAAACCGTGGCCGGCCCTTCGCCTTACGTACCACCATTGGGAACTTTGGCTGATACTTTGAAAGCAATGAGGCTTTTGTTGGCAGGGCCTTTGAGCCCGATTGGGAACTTTGGGACCGCCTTAAACGTTTGTCTGGATGGGGCTTTGGGTACCCTTTGTTTTACTTTGGGTTGATACACTGAATTTGGAGGGTTTGGTTATGGGATATTTGGATCTGGCCCGTTCTCGTTATTCTTGTCGTGAATTTGAGGCTCGGGCTGTTGAGCAGACTGTGGTGGATGCCGTTGTTGAGGCTGGGCGTATTGCTCCTTCTGCTTGTAATAATCATCCAACCCGTGTGATGGTGTTGGATACGCCTGAGCTTCTGGAGAAGGCTGCTGTTTGTCAGCCTCGGTTTGCTCGTGATGAGTCTATCTTTGGCGCTCCGCTTGTCTTCCTTATTTGCAGCGTTACCGGTGATGCTTGGGTGCGCCCGTATGACCAGATGAATTCTAGTGAAATCGACACCTCAATCGTGTGTGATCAGATGATGATGGAGGCCACCGAGCAGGGCCTGGGAACGTGCTGGGTATGCCATTTTAAGCCTGAGGTGGCGCAGGAGCAGTTCAATCTGCCCAAGGGCGTCTATCCCTATCACATGCTCGTCTGTGGATATCCTGCCGACCACATCGCCGATCCCGAGCATCGCGAGGCCCGTACCATTCCCCTCTCCGACTTCCTCCTCAAGTAGGTTTTGGGACATGCCTTAAAACCTACCCTTGACCGCTCACCCGTTCGCCGAGTTCTGCGCCACTATGTGCAGGGCTCGGTTTTTATGTTACGCACCCCGGCACAGTCATAAAAAAGGACCCGCAAGCTGCGGGTCCTTTCGAGGCACTAAATTGTAGGCCGAATGTTAGTCCAGGTCGTCGGCAGCGAAGTTGTCGATCGGGGCAAAGGGATCGGCCACGGGGACAACCGGGTCAGCGACGGGCAGCGGCTCGGCGGGAACAGTCACTGCAGGAGAAGCGGCAGAACCGACCGGCGTGGAGGCCATGAGGTCGGCCGGGAAGGAATTCTGCGCATCGTCCATGAAGTGCTGGATGAGCTTGAGGTACTCGGCCTTGAACTCCTCACGGGAAGCCTTCAGACGGTCGATCTCCTCGAGCTCGGCCTGCTTCTCGGTCAGGGCCTGACGGATGACCTCGCGAGCCTTGGCGTCAGCCTCGTTGCGGATACGCTCAGCGTTCTCGTTGGCATCGTTAACGATGGTCTCAGCGGTCTGCTGGGCAGCGATCAGGGCAGCGGAAATCTGGCGCTCCTGAGCGGAGAAGTCAGGGGCGGGAGCAGCCACGGGGGCGGCAGGAACGGCCTGGGCGGTGGCATCCTGAGCCTGGGCAAGCTGAGCCTGCGCATCGGCAAGCTGCTGCTCGGTAGCAGTCAGACGACCCTTAAGGTCGACGATCTTAGCGAGCATAGCGTCGACCTCGGAGGACAGCGTCTCCAAGAAGACGTCGACCTCAGCAGGATCGTAGCCACGCTTGGCCTCAGAGAAAGTCTGAGCCTGGATGTCTGCAGGGGTAATAGCCATAACAAGTCTCCTTTTTCATCGCCTCGGCGCTACACGCCCGACGTAAGTTACTAAGTCAGTTCTACACGAGTATACCTATAAGAAGCTGCAGAACCAGCCTCTGCACCAACTGCAACGCAATAATCGCAACGACCGGCGAAAAATCGATACCGCCCATCGGCGGGATGAAACGACGGAACAGGTTGAGCCACGGACCGCACACGCTATCAAGCACCGCGGCAATATCCTGAAGCAAACCACCCTGCTTCATGGGAATCCACGTCATAAAGCAGTAGACGACAATGAGCGTGGAATAGAAGTTGAACAGCGTGTTGACCAGCTGGACGACAGTGTAGATGTTGATGGGAATCTCCTCGTCTTGTCTTTACTTAAGGTAGCCGTCGGCACGAAGCTTCTTGAGATCGGAATCTTTGATCTCGCAGCCGGCGGGCAGCACCATGAACACGCGGTCGCCCACCTCCTTGACCGTGGCACCCAGACCGCAGGCAAAGCCGTAAGAGAAGTCCAAGACGCGCTTGGCCACTTCGGTGCGTACGCCCACAAAAATCAGTGCGACAGGCTGCTTGGTGCGAACGCGGCGCACCACGGTCTCCACGTCGTCATAGCTCTCGGGGCGCAGAACATAGGCCGGCAGCTGAGGCGTGGCGTTGATGATATTGCTCGCATAGGCCGAGGCATCGCTCGGTGCAGGCGCGGGTGCAGCGGCGGCACGAGCGCGGGTGTTCTCGGCGTAGCTCGACGGCGTGTCATAGGCACCAGGACGATAACCGCTCGCAACACTGTCCTGCGAGCGCGAAGGCGGGTTATACGTCGTGGCATGGCGGGAGTCATCGCCGACCAGCTGACCGGAGCGCGTATACACGGCAACCGACTCAGCTTCACCGCGGCGCGTCTGACCAAGCAGGCCGTTGCTCGGCTCGTCTTGGGTGTAGAAGCCCTCGCCCGAAGCACCGCTGTAGCCGTTGCCCTGATAACTATCGTCATAGCCGTCATCGTAGCCGTAGTCGTCGTCCTGGCCATAACCCTGGTCGTAACCCTGTTGGCCGCCCAGGTGCATCTTATTTTTAATCTCGTCAAGGAAGCCCATGGTTGTGTCCTCTCGCGGTTTAGTGCAGGCGCCCCGATAATCAGTGCGCACTTCAGAGCCTTATTTTACTGCAAACTCCGGGCTAAATACTACCCTGCCCAGGCGAACGAGCGTAGAGCCCTCCTCAAGGGCAGGCTCAAAGTCTTCGCTCATGCCGCAGGAAAGCTCAGGCAGGTTCAAATCGGGATGCGCCGCCTCCAGCTCATCCCTCAGCTCACGAAGCCCCGCAAAGGTGCGGCGTGCCACATCCTTATTCCCCCGGGGCGCCATAGTCATAAGCCCCTGTACGCAAATTCCCTCAAGTTCTGCAAGCTCACCCGCGGCGGCGCGAATCTCATCGGGTGAAAAGCCTCCCTTCGACTCCTCACCACTCACATTGACCTCAATGAGCACACGCTGGGGGCCGACGAGCTCGCCTGCCTCAATCTTGCGAACAGCACGGCTCGAGATCGCCTGCGCCAGATGCAGCGAACCCACCGAGTGAATCAGCTCGGCTGAGCCCAGCACCGCATTGATCTTATTGGTCTGCAGGTTGCCGATCATATCGAAGCGCACCTCGGGCAGCTCCGGATGCTCCGCCAGACCCGTGAGCTTGCGAACCAGCTCCTGCGGGCGGTTCTCGGCAAAATGGCGATACCCCGCCTGGATGGCGGCAACGGTCTCATCGACACCAACGGTCTTGGACACGGCAATGAGGCTCGCGGCGTCGTGGGGACGGCCCGCGCGATCGAGCGCCGCATAAAAACGTTCCAGAATCTGCTCGCGGCGAGCGCGCATCAAGTCCAAATAGTTATCCATTGCCAATCGCCTCCGCTGACAGCCAAACAAGTAGTCCCATGCTATCGCAAG
>CAUEUQ010000124.1:0-3309 GCA_959021215.1 uncultured Collinsella sp.
TAGCCCTTCTTGTCATGCCTCCCTCTTTGAATGCCAATTTGTCGCCCTTGTGACCGCGCAGCGTCGAGCTGTTCCGCGGTTTGGAAAAACCGCGTAACCCCTAAGGCCGCTGGCCCATACCACCCTCGAGGGTGACGGTCTCGCCGTTCATGTACTTAAAGTCGGGACCGCAGAGCTGAACGACAACGCGGCCGATTTCCTTCTCGACGTCGCCGTAGTGGCCTGCCGGCGGCATGTGGACGTTGGCCTTGAACGCCTCGGGATAGGCATCCTGGAAGTTCTCGAGCGCAGCGGTCCAAGCAAGCGGGCAAACGATATTGACGTTGATGCCGTCCTTGCCCCACTCGTTGGCGGCAACGCGGGTCAGGCCGCGGATGCCCTCCTTGGCGGCAGCATAGCTGCACTGGCCATAGTTGCCAAACAGGCCGGCGCCCGAGGCAAAGTTGACCACGGAGCCCTTGGTCTCCTTCAGGTGCGGATAGGCCTTCTGCATGTACAGATAGGTGGCATACAGACCGGAATAAATGGCCAGGTTAAACTGATCCATGGTGTGGTCGGCGATGGTCACACCCGAGGCGCTGGCCTGAGCATTGTTGACGACGGCGTCGATGCGGCCGAACTCCTCAATGGCCTTGTCGATAACGTTCTGGACGACAGCCTCGTTGTCCTGACCAGCCGAAACATCGGCCTGAACAGGCAGAACCTTGACACCGTACTCGGCCTCGAGGGACTCCTTGGCGGCCTCGAGCTTGGCGACGTTGCGGCCGGTGATAACGAGGTTCGCGCCCTCCTTGGCAAAAGCGATATCGATGCCGTAACCGATGGAGCCAGCGGAGCCGTCCTTAAGCGTGGCCTTGCCGCCGCCGGTGACGATCACGGTCTTACCAGTGAAAAGTCCCATATAAAGTCCTTTCAAATCGCGACGGGCGCACCCGCCGACTGCGCGCATCCAAATAAACGCGCCAAAAGCTGAAATGCAACTTTAACGGGTTCAAGTGAAAAATAAAGCCCATGGCAGGCGAACGGCGCAACGTCTTTCGGCGAAGGGAATGTCAAGTAAAAATTGGATAGAGTGGCCGAGTTTTTGCTATCGTCGCGAGCCATCGAACACGTTTTGAAACTTTGCTGCGGCGCGCGGGAAGTCGGCGCGAGACTTTATCATAGGGTGACAAACAACGATGAGGAGCACATACCTATGACAGACGAGCTGGACCCCCAGACTCAACAGCATATTGATGATTCCGCAGACGTCACCGCAGATGCTGATGCTGTGACCTGCGATGATATTGACCTCGACGACCCCATCTTGGACGAAAGCGCTACGGCGGAAACCCCTGGCGCCGAAGATGCAGGCGAGCAAAACGACGATGCGCCCGCTCAGGACGACGACCCCGTACAGGATGCCGCTCCGCAAGCTGCGGGCCCTATCGAGGTGTCTTCGGAAGAAGAGCTCGATGCCGTCATGGACTCCATGATGGATGCCGTCAAAGCGATGAAAGACGCCGTGGCCGATGCCGATATTGATGCCGAGGAAGAGGAGGCCGCCGAGGCGGCCTCGACCTTTGTACCCGGCGAGACCCCCGTTGCCGACCAGGGCAGCACCATGCCCTCGTTTCTGCAGCTCGAGCACCCCACGATTGGCGCCGATGCGGTCGATCCGCACGCAGCGGGCTTTTCTGTGGTCGAGGGCGGTACCGGCAATATCGCCGCGCCGCAGGCTGCCGATGCGGACGCTGTCGATACCGCTCGCCCGATCGCCCCGCACTCCCCCGACGCGAACCGCGATCTGGGGACCGCTGTCTCGAACACCGCGAACGCCGTGGGCACCTTTATTGCCCAGGGCGCCTCGGCCATGCGCGAGATGAACGCCGCGAAAAAGGCACTTGCCGATGCCCGCGCCCACCTGGCCGAACTTGAGCAGCGCATTGTCGATCAGGCCGAGGAGCTCGAGACGCGCCAGGATATCGCAGGCCGCTACGACCAGATCGTCGCCGACCAGCGTCAGGCGATCGCCACAGCGCAAAAGACCGCTGCGGCAGCCGAGATTGACCGTGATGCCCACGCCGCCAAAGC
Source organism: uncultured Collinsella sp. (assembly GCA_959021215.1). Classification (GTDB taxonomy): domain Bacteria; phylum Actinomycetota; class Coriobacteriia; order Coriobacteriales; family Coriobacteriaceae; genus Collinsella. The sequence continues at coordinate 2,074 of CAUEUQ010000124.1, forward strand.
GACAGAGCTCAAGAGTCAGCTCGAACAAATGAAGACAGAGGATGACGCGACTGAGCTCCGCCTGAAGGCCGCGCTCGACGCCGTGGAGGCCCGCGAGGCAAGCTCGCGCGAGACCGGCAACCGCCTCGTTCGACGTCTTGAGGATTCCAAGCGCATCCGCGACAAGGTGCAGGCCGAGCGAGACGCCGGCATTGCCGCCGCACAACAAACCGTCGACGCCACGCGCGCCCAGCTCGAGACGCTGCGTCATGAGTATGCCGAGCTGCAACGCAATCCCTCGGCAAATCCCGCCAACTATACGGTGCGCACCAGCGAGCTCTCGATGCAGATCTCCGACACGGCAGATGCCCTGCGTAAAGCCGAAGAAGATGTCCCGTGCATCACCGCCGACCTTGAGCACTCGCTTGCCGCAGCCGAGCAGGCCGTCGAGCAGGCTCAAGCCCCTATCGCCGACGCCAAACGCGCGCACCAAGCCGTGACGACTGAGGCCGATGCCGCGCGCGACGAGCTGCAGACGGCGAAAACTGCCGCCACGACGCGCCAGCGCGAACTGCGCGAGAAAATCGCCGCCGAGGACAAGGCACGCCGCGACCAAGAGCAAAGCATCGCCAACGCCCAAGCAGATGCCGCACATGCACAGTCGATCATCGAGCAGGCGACCGAGGTACATGACCATCCAGAAATCACTGAGTCGCTTGCAGGATCCTTGGCCCGAGACAAAGCCGAACACGCCGAGACTGAGCGAGAAGTCGCCCAGCTCGAGGCCACCGAGGACGCGGTGCGCGAGCGTACCCGCGACTCACGCATCAAATTCACCGGCGCCATCGTCTGCATCATCGCCGCAATCCTGGTGATTATCGCAATCTGGCTGTTCGCGAGCAAGTAAACCAGCTTCCAAAAACGCCCCAACGCAGTTGCGGTGAGATAGTTCCTATTTAGCCTTCAAAAAGGCAAATTCAAGAACTATCTCACCGCAACTTATTTAGATTGGCACAAGGCAATCTACCCCTCTTGCACCAATCTCTTGACATAAGGAGTGTCCCCAGGTGCCGGCACAAAAGGGACGTCCCCAAGTTTCAAGTGCCGTAAGAGTGTCCCCTTTGACTAGTCATTTAAGAACGTCCCCAATGACTACCCAATGACTACAGCGGCGACCACGGCAACGCCGGTGTTTTGGCAACGACAGCGAGCGGGTCGCATTTGAGACAAGGTGACGTGAAACGAAAGGGCGCTGAC
>CAUEUQ010000125.1:0-3173 GCA_959021215.1 uncultured Collinsella sp.
TCTTTCATGCAGCAGGGGCTCTCAATGTTTTTATGTCCTGCTCATATCGTCTGTGCCGGCACTTTGGGACACTCCTTGTCATTGGTGCAAAGCAACCTCTCCTCATTGCGCCAAGCGACGTGTGCCGTTAAGCGGAGAGGCGTATTGTTGACCCATCGTTTGGGCATACAATGGCTATTGACTTGCTGCGGTGAAGGCCTGTCCGCTCCGCAGCTGTTTTCTACGGTTAAAGGAGTATGTATGTCCGTTGAGGTCATGAGGTCTGTGATCGATGCTGCCGAGGGGCGCGTGCCCGTCGACACGCTGTTTACCAATGCGCAGATTGTCGACGTGTATGGCCAGCGTGTGGCGCCCGGCAGCGTTGCCGTCAAGGACGGTGTGATCGTCGGCGTGCTCTACGATGGTCGCGACGATGCCGCTGGCACCTACGAGGCTGCCGAGGTTATCGACTGCCAGGGTCGCTATCTCGCTCCCGGTTTTATTGACGGGCATCTGCATATCGAGTCTTCGAACATCCGTCCCGCCGAGTATGCTCGCATGGCCGCGACGCGCGGTACCACCACCGCCATTGCCGACAGCCACGAGATTGCCAATGTTGCCGGTCTCGACGGCTTGCGCTTTATGATCGAGGACGGCCGCCGCGCACCCATCTCCATCAAGTATATGATGCCTTCGTGCGTGCCCGCGCTGCCCGACGAGCAGGCCGGTGCCGTTATTTCGGCTGCCGATATGCAGGCGTTTTTTGCCGAGCATCCGGGCGATGTTTTTGGTCTGGGCGAAATGATGAACTTGCCGGGCGTCTTTATGGCCGACCCCGAGACCTGTGCTCGCATCGATGCTGCCAACCAGACGCCGTCCAAGCAGGTTGACGGCCACGCGCCGCTCGTTGCCGGTAAGGACCTCAACGCCTATGCCGCAGCGGGCATTATCGCCGACCACGAGTCGACGATTCCCGAGGAGGCACTCGACAAGCTGTCTCGTGGCATGTACGTGATGCTCCGCGAGGGTACGTGCAGCCATGACTTGGCCAACCTGTCGCCGATGCTGCTGGAGAATCCCGCTCGCGCCCGCCGCTGCTGCTTTGCGACTGACGACCGTGCCCCTTCCGATGCGCTTGCGACCGGCATGATCGACAATGCCTGCCGCGTGGCGATTGAGGCCGGTATCGACCCCGTGGTCGCTATCTCCATGGCGTCCCTCTCCACGGCCGAGGCGTTTGGCCTGGATCACGGCTGCCGCGACCCGCACGAGCTGCGCGGTGCGATTGCCCCGGGCAAGCGTGCCGACCTGCTGGTACTCAATGACCTGACGTTTGCCACGGCTCCGCATCGCGTATATGCCGCCGGTGCTCTGGTGGCGCAGGACGGCACCTTTGTGGGCGAGATTGCACCCGAGATGGCCGAGGTTGCGGCCCTTGCCGATGAGCTGCGCGCTTCCGTTAAACTGCCGAAGCTATCGCTCGACGTGTTCGACTATGCCTTTAAGCCGGGCGAGGCCGTGATCGACGTGGTGCCGGGCAAGGCCATCACGGGTATGGCTCGCCCCGAGAGTGCCGAGGGCCTGCGCCGCATTATGCTGATCGAGCGCCACGGCCGCGGCGTGTCGCTGCAGGCCGAGGGCGCCGATGGCGACGGCCCCGCTGGCCTGGGCCTGGTCGGCAAGCATATCGGTCGCGGCTGGGTGCGCGGCTTTACCATCACGGGCGGTGCCATCGCCTCGACGATCGGCCACGACTCGCACAACGTGTGCGTGGTGGGCGACAGCGCGGCTGATATGATGGCTGCCGTCGAGGCCGTGGGCCAGGGCGGCCACGTGCTGGTGCGCAACGGCGAGGTCGTGGCGCGTATTCCGCTGGCGCTCGGTGGCCTTATGAGCGAAGGCACGGCCGAGGACGTTGCTGCGCAGCACGACGACTTTATGGTCAAGGCGCGCGCCATGGGTATTGAGCCGCCGCTCGACCCCATCATGGGCATCATCTTCCTGCCCCTGCCGGTCATCCCGACGCTCCGCATCCGCCCCGAGGGCATGTTCGACGTCACAACCTTCACCTACGCCGACTAGTCATCGGGGACGTTCTTAAACGACTAGTCATCGGGGACACTCTTTGGCGCGCTGCCTGACGCCGCGACCGTAGGACCTCTGGCATGTGTGAGCTATTTGCCAGGTCCTTGTAACGTTTACGCCCGCGGAGTCTTATTTGAGCTCCCTTTGGGTACGTTGGAATCGGATACGCGTTTGATTCCAACAAGCCCGAAGGGAGCTTTTCTATGTTTAAACTGATTGCATCCGATATGGACGGCACACTGCTTGACGAAAACGGCCAGGTGCCTCCCGAGACCTACGAACTGATTCTGGCGCTACACGAGCATGGTGTGCATTTCGCTGCATCGTCAGGTCGTCGCTACGATCGCCTGTGCGAGTTCTTTGCGCCCGTTCGCGACAAGATGGACTTTGTCGCCGCTAACGGCGCCCAAGTCTACGCCGACGGTAAGATGGTGGACCGTGAGGTGTATTCCCACCTGGCGATTCGAAGGCTCGCCCAAGCCGTCAGGACGTTTCCCAATCTGCATCTTGCGCTCTTTGACCGAACCAAGTCCTTCCTGCTCGATGACGAGTGTAAGTTCGTGCGTGAGGTCGATAAGGACCTTCCCAATGCCGAGCGCATTTGGGAGCTGCCCGATCCCAGCGTAAATATCATCAAGGCGAGTATCTTTTGCGATGACTGTGCCGTTATGGACAGTGCCTACGTACTGCAGCGCGAGCTTGGCCAGCTCTTTACCTTTGCGCCTTCTGGAAACGCATGGATCGATGCCATGCAGCCCGGTGTGTCGAAAGCCTCGGGAATCGAGCAGCTCATGGAGCACTATGGCGTCGAACGCGACGAGGTCATGGCGTTTGGCGACTCGATGAACGACTACGAGATCATTCGCTTTGTCGGCACGGGCTGCGCGATGGAAAATGCGCGCCCCGCGCTCAAGGCGGTGGCCGATCGCGTGGTGGGTTGTAATCGCGACCACGCCGTCCAGCAGGAGCTCCGTCGCGTGCTGGAGAGTTTCTCCTAATCCGGCAGATGGGGACGTTCCCGTTCTGCCGGCAGTGGGGGACAGTCCTCGCGGTTTTCCGGGGGTAGCTAATTTGGGACGGGGCTATTTTAGCTACCCCATAAGCGGGTA
>CAUEUQ010000126.1:0-3058 GCA_959021215.1 uncultured Collinsella sp.
GTCCGAGGACGCGCCGGGAGGGAACTTGTTCTCTGCCCGGATAGGTAAGACAAATTACGCGACGGTGTAAACCCAGTTGTGCTTGTCCTCGACAGCACCAGACTGGATACCAGTCAGGGTCTCGCGAAGCTTCTTCATCACAGGGCCGATCTCGGTGTATCCAGCCGGGAAGGTCACGGTCTCGTCGGCGCCGTAAACCTTGTTGTCGATTTCGCCAACCGGAGAGATGACGGCAGCGGTGCCGCACAGGCCGCACTCCACAAAGGTGCCGGCCTTGACCTCGGCCCACTCGACGGGGCGCTGGTCAACGGTCATGCCCAGGTCCTGAGCAACCTGAACGAGCGAACGACGGGTGATAGAGGGCAGGATGGAGTCGGTGTGCGACTGCGGAACGACGAGCGTGCCATCCTCTTTCACGAACAGGACGTTGGCGCCACCGGTCTCCTCGACATAGGTGCGGGACTCGGAGTCGAGATACAGGTTCTCGGCATAGCCCTCGCGATGGGCCTCCATCGTGGGCTTAAGGGACATGGCGTAGTTCAGGCCGGCCTTGATGTTGCCGGTGCCGTGCGGTGCAGCACGGTCATACTCGGAAACGCGCAGCTTGACGGGCTTGAGGCCACCCTTAAAGTACGGACCGACCGGGGTCACGAGAATGCGGAACGTGTACTCAGGAGCGGGAGCCACGCCGATCACGTCACCGGAGCCGATCATAAACGGACGCACGTACAGGGTCGCGCCGGAACCGAAGGGCGGAACCCAGGCGGCGTTGGCAGAAACGACCTGCTTGACGGCCTCAACGAACTTGTCCTTGGGGAACGGGGGCATCTCGAGGCGCTGCGCAGAGTTGTACATGCGCTCGGCGTTCATGTCGGGACGGAAGCAGACGATGCTGCCGTCCTCGGCGGTGTAGGCCTTCAGGCCCTCAAAGACCTCCTGGCAGTAATGGAAGATGCCGCCGCACTCGGAGACATGCAGGGTGTGGTCGGTGGTCAGGCCGCCCTCGTCCCACTCGCCGTCCTTCCAATGGGCCTCGTAGCTGTAATCGGTCTTCATGTAGCCAAAGCCGAGGCTACCCCAATCGATATCCTTCTTCTCGACAGTCATATGTCGCTCCTTACATACACAGTTGCATACTCGCGAACCCGCACGCAAGGACCGAGGCCGACCGCGTCGCAACGTCGCACGCCCGGAGCGTAGAGCCGGACGGGACACGCGAGCAGCATCAAAGCCGATGGCACGTCGATTCGCATGCACGAGATTGTACTCCGCACGCGCGTCTGATAAAACGCTTTTCTTTAACTAAGTAAAGTATTTTCATTTGACCGAAGCTGAAGAGGCCCGCCACCGTAAACGGCGACGGGCCTCAACTGCACGGTTTGCGCGCTGGCTCGAGCTACGCGTTCTATTTACCCAGCTTAGCCTTAACCAGGCCGACCACGGTCGGGATGATCGACACGGCGACGATGCCGATAATCAGCAGCTCAAAGTGCTCCTGCACAAACGGAATGCCACCAAAGAAGTAACCCAGCAGCGTAAAGACCGTCGACCAGGTAATTCCACCCAGCACGTTAAAGATGACAAAGTTGCGCCAGTGCATGCCGCCCATGCCGGCGATAAAAGGCACAAAGGTGCGGATGAACGGGAAGAAGCGACCGAGGAAGATGGCCAGATGGCCCCACTTATCCAGGAAATCCTCGGACTTTTTGATGCGCTCGGGCGTCATGGCCTTTACCTTGCCCGAGGCGATGATCTTGCGGCCAAAGAAGTGGCCGATCATAAAGTTGCACTGATCGCCCAGGATGGCTGCGGCCCATGCGGTGGCCAGAAGCGCCACGATGTTAAAGCCGCCGTTGTGGGCAAAGAAGCCCGAGGCAAACAGCAGCGAGTCGCCGGGAAGGAACGGGAAGAACACCACGCCCGTCTCGATAAAGATGATTAGGAACACGCAGCCGTAGGCCATAAGCGGGCCGGCGGCGATCCAGCTGGCGATCGCGGTGCGCGGGTCCTTAAGCAGCTCGGCGATAAAATTGATGAAACCCATGAAGTAAAACCTCTCAGTTGTGGGCGCGGACACGTCCAAGTTGACCAGTATACGGTTGCGGCGCGAGCACGGGCCAAACCCCTCAAAAGTCTTACTTCATTACCAGCAAGTTTGCATAACTGACACTTGTCGCCCAAAGCGAAGCAAGATCGCCCTTCCTAATCCCTAGCGAATCGCTATACTTTATTGAATCGCATTGTCACGGCGCTAAGGGAGGGCGGCCGGTGAGCTTTATCAATACCATTCGCGAGGACATCAAGACCGTCCAGGCGCAGGACCCTGCCGCGCAAAACGGCCTGGTCATCTTCCTTTCCTATCCTGGCCTGCACGCCAAGTGGAACCACGTGCCCGAGCACTGGCTGTGGGAGCACGGTCATCGCTCACTCGCCCGTGTGCTCTCGCAGTTAACCCGCCATATCACTGGTGTTGAGATTCATCCCGCCGCGCAGATCGGCAAGCACTTCTTTATCGACCACGCCATGGGCGTCGTTATTGGCGAGACTGCCATCGTGGGCGACAACTGTGTGCTCTACCAGGGCGTCACGCTCGGCGGCACCGGCAACGAGACCGGCAAGCGTCACCCCACCCTGGGCAACAATGTCACGGTGGGCACGGGCGCCAAGGTGCTTGGCAACATCCACATTGGCAACAACGTCAAAATCGGCGGCAACTCGGTCGTCGTCAAGGACGTGCCCGACAACTGCACCGTCGTGGGCGTGCCCGGGCGCATCATCAAGCGCAACGGCTGCCGCGTGTTCGAGGAGAGCTTCGACGCCAAGCAGCATCGCGAGTACATGCCCGACGATGCCGCCGAGCAGAGCGCCCTCAACCGTCAGGGCATCACCGAAAACGCCCGCCGCGTCAAGGAACTCGAGCAAGAGTTGGCCGAGCTCAAAGCCCTCGTCGCCAAGCTCGTGGACGAACGCTAGGAACGCAAGCGGCACAAAACGACATCGGCACCGATGCAAAAGGCGCGCCAGGGGATCAATCCCCGGCGCGCCTTTTTTCGATGTG
>CAUEUQ010000127.1:0-2843 GCA_959021215.1 uncultured Collinsella sp.
GTCTTGCGCAGGACCTGACCGAGCGAAAAGTTAACCCATGCCACCCGGCCAGGTCCGACGAGCGCGTTAGCGAGCCGCCAAGATGGCGTCGATGAGCGTCAGTACGCCCCCGTCGTTGTTGCTCGGAATGCGCCATTTAGCGTGTGCGTTCATGTGCTCCTCGGCATTGTCCACGATAAAGCTGTGACCGACGCGCTCGAGCATGGGGATGTCGTTGTAGGTATCGCCCACGGCAGCGGCGTCGGCAATATCGATGCCCAGGTGCTCGCACAGGTGCGCGACGCCGGCGCCCTTGTCGACGCCCAGGTTCATAAAGTCGATCCACTCGCGCCCGGCGTTGGTGACGTAGAGCTTGTCCGAGAACTCGGGGCTATAGGTCTCGCGAAACGCGGGCTCGGCGTCGTAGCCGGGGAAGAAGATCGAGATCTTGTTGGACTCGATATCAATGCCTTCAAAGCTGTCGACGTAGTTGATTGTGTTGTAGTAGACGCTGATCTCGTCGTGGTATTGATGGTCGCGGGCAAGCACGTAGAACTCGTCGAAGCAGCACAGGACGGGGACAGCGCGCGGATCCTCCGAGGCGCGGCTCAAGACCTGCTGGTACAGCTCCACGTCGATATTACTCTTATAGATATAGCTTCCGCGATAGATCACGCACGCTCCGTTGTCGGGACAAAAGGCGAGGCGGTTCTTGATGCCCTCGAACATCTCCTCGAGTTTGGGGGCAGGGCGTCCACTGGCGGGGCAGAATACGATGCCGGCGTCGGCGAGCTTGTCCAGGCGCTCATCAAGACCCTGCGGCAACACGCGCTCGTCGGTGAGCAGCGTCTTGTCCATGTCGACGGCGATGAGTTTAATGTTGCCGATGTTAGCGTCTGATTCATAAGTCTGCATAAATGCGCCTTTCCGTTTCCAGATTGTTTCGGGCGTAATGACCCTCTGCTATGTAATCGAGCGTATTTTCGCAGGAATGGTGCGTATTTGCACTGCAATTCACAAACTAATGAAAAAACTTTTCAGAAATTTGAATTTGTCGCTTGCGCAGCGAGCACTTTATCGTAATATAGCGAACATCGAAAACGGAGACGGCGAATGAGCCGCTTACCGAGGAAAAGGTACCGTTTACGATATTAGAATTGCGCCCGGCGATAGGTGAAAGGAGAGGCAGATGCAGTTCGTAAAGATCATCACTACTGCAGACAATGCCATCCGACGCCAGCGCGCAATTTCCCGACGACGATAACAATCGTCTCTGTCCGCATGGGGCGAATTGCCTCAACAGAGTCATTTTGAGGTCGTTGGGTTTTAGCACGACATTGCTGCATGTTTCTAGGGCATGTATGTGCTGATTTTTGCTATTTAACCTGATATTGCACGGTTTTTGACCTCGAAATGACTTGCAACTGACCGATGTTCTAACTAGCTACCAAGGGCGAAAGGAAACAGCCATGAGCAAGGAAAAAGTCGTTCTCGCATATTCTGGTGGTCTTGATACATCCGTATGTGTCAAGTGGCTCCAGGACGAGAAGAATCTCGATGTCGTTTGCGTCTGCGGCAATGTGGGCCAGGAGGAGACCGGCCTGGATGCCAAGAAGCAGAAGGCCCTCGACCTGGGCGTTCTGGATTGTCAGGTGCTCGACCTGCGCGACGAGTTCTCCGATGAGTTCCTGACCAAGGCCATCGCCGCAAACTCCATGTACGAGAACAAGTATCCGCTGCTTTCCGCCCTGTCTCGCCCGCTGCTTGCCAAGAAGCTTGTTGAGGTCGCCCACGAGTTTGGCGCGACCTACGTCGCCCACGGCTGCACCGGCAAGGGTAACGACCAGGTCCGCTTCGAGGCTGCCGTCAAGGCCCTCGACCCCGAGCTCAAGGTTATCGCCCCGGTTCGCGAGTGGGACCTGAAGTGCCGTCCCGACGAGGTCGCCTACGCCCATGCTCACAACGTGCCGGTTCCCGAGGGTGCCAACGACAACCCCTACTCCATCGACGACAACCTGTGGGGTCGCGCCATCGAGTGCGGTCACCTGGAGGATCCCTGGAACGAGCCGCTCGATGACGCTTGGGTTATGACCAAGAATCCTGAGGACACGCCCGACACCCCGACGTATACCGAGATTGAGTTTGAGGACGGCAAGCCCGTCGCCGTCGACGGTAAGAAGATGAAGCTCTCCGAGATCGTCATCGCCCTCAACAAGATCTCCGGCGACAACGGCTTTGGTCGCCTGGACCTGGTCGAGGATCGTCTGGTGGGCCTCAAGAGCCGCGAGTGCTATGAGGTTCCCGGCGCCCTGACACTCATCACCGCCCACAAGGCGCTTGAGGACATTTGCGTCGAGGGCGACCTGCTCAAGGCCAAGATTAAGCTCGAGCAGGATTGGGCCACCGCCGTGTACAACGGCAAGTGGTACAGCCCACTCAAAAACGCGCTCGACGCCTTTATGGCCGACACCCAGAAGTTCGTGACCGGCACCGTCCGTCTGAAGTTCTTTAAGGGCAACTGCCATGTCGTCGGCCGCAAGAGCCCCTTCAGCCTCTACGACTACGGTCTGGCTACCTACGACCGCGACACCACGTTTGACGAGAAGGCCAGCGCCGGCTTTATCGAGATCGATACGCTGTCGCTCAAGACGTGGGCAAAGGTCCAGGGTCCCAGCTCCGTCGCCGCCCAGGCCTAGCGCCTCCTTCCCTTGGTATCCGCGCGGCCCATCCGCGTGATACAAAACGGGCGCACGGGGTCCCTACCTTTCGTTATGCTTGCTGACACTTCTTAACATCGGTGGCCCCTACGTTCCGCCCGCATATATGATGCCGCGTCCGCGGCTGATTCCGAGCCCCGCCGGGGT
>CAUEUQ010000128.1:0-2670 GCA_959021215.1 uncultured Collinsella sp.
CGGCTGCGTCAGGTGGAATTCCGTACGCAGGCGCCGGATCATCCGATTTTGTGGCGGCGGGGCTCCTTCTATCAATTGGGCGGCTCTGCGCCTATATATATGAGGAGTATCCATTATGTTCAATGCTGTCGCGCATGCCTTACTTGCCCTCGCGCCCGAGTTCGATGCTGCAAAGGTCGAGGATGTTCCTATGAGCCTGAAGGCCTGGATCGATGGTTCGCAAGGCAACATCCGGAGGGGGACGTTGGGCGCCAAGTGCCTGGTGCGTCACTTCTTTGCAAATTAGCTACATGGCCCCGCGCACGGTGGGGAATGTGTAAAACTAGCGGTTGAAAAATCGCTTTAGCGACATGGCGCATTGCTTAGGGCGCTTGTTTTGGTATTTGGAGAAAGGGGACGGTTCCATGGCTCTTTGGGGCGGTCGTTTTGAGGCGGGCGTGGCCGAGGTCACGCAGGAGTTTGGCGCGTCGCTGCCGGTCGATAAACATCTCTATAAGCAGGATATCGCCGGCTCTAAGGCGCATGCCAAGATGCTGGCGGCCCAGGGCATCATCAGTGCCGAGGACGAGCAGGCGATTGCCGAGGGCCTGACCGGAATCGAACAGGATATCGATGCCGGCAACTTCACCTTCGATATCAACGATGAGGACATTCATATGTCCGTCGAGAGCGAGTTGACGCGCCGCATCGGCGAGGCCGGTAAGCGCTTGCATACCGGGCGTTCGCGCAACGACCAGGTGGCGACTGATACGCGTCTGGGCGTCAAGGCGCTGGCCAAGGAGCTCATGGAGGCCAATCTTGAGCTGCGCCATGTGCTGGTGGATGCGGCCAAGAAGTACGACAAGGTGATTCTGCCGGGCTACACGCACATGCAGCATGCTCAGCCCGTGCTGCTGTCGCATCATCTGCTGGCGTATTCCTGGATGTTCGCGCGCGACTTTACACGCTTGAAGGCCGCCTTTGATGCCGCCGACAACTGCCCGCTGGGCGCTGCCGCGCTTGCCGGTACGAGCTATCCGCTCGATCGTCAGATGACGGCTGCCGAACTTGGCTTTGCGGGTGTGATTCCCAACTCGCTCGATGCGGTTTCCGACCGTGATTTCCTGCTCGATCTGCATTATGCCGGCTCCGTCATGGCCATGCACCTGTCGCGTCTTTCCGAGGAGATCGTGCTGTGGTCGAGCTCCGAATTTGGCTTTATCACGCTCTCAGACTCCTACTCCACCGGCTCGTCTATCATGCCGCAGAAGAAGAACCCCGACTTTGCCGAGCTTATCCGCGGCAAGAGTGGCCGAGTCTATGGCAACCTGGTGCAGCTACTCGTGACCATGAAGGGCCTGCCCCTTGCTTATAACAAGGATTTGCAGGAGGACAAGGAGGGCGCTCTTGATACCGCTCACACGCTCATGCAGTGCCTGTCCGTTATGGCCGGAATGATTTCGACCTGGACCGTCAACGAGGATGCCATGGCGCGCGAGTGTGGCGTGGGACACCTTGCCGCTACCGATGTTGCCGATTACCTGGCTAAGCGTGGCCTGCCGTTCCGCGAGGCACACGCCGTGGTGGGCCATCTGGTCCTGATGTGCGAGAAGCGCGGCTGCAATCTTGAGGACCTGCCGTTTGAGGTGTTCCAGGAGGCAAGCCCGCTCTTTGAGCGCGACATTACCGAGGCGCTCGACATCCCGTCGATTGTCGCCGCGCGCACGACCGAGGGCGGTACCGCCCCTGCCGCCGTTGCCGTGCAGCTGCAGCGTGCCGAGGCGCAGCTCGTGGCCGATGAGGGCGTGTTTGGATCGCTGACCAAGGTCGTCGAGATGGGTCACGGGGCAAAGTAAGGGTTTGGCTGAAGCGGTTTTGGCCATTTATTGATAAATCGTTTTCGCTCTACGGGCGTCTGCTGTTGCGGGCGCCCGTATTTTGTTGCTATGGGGGAGGGGCTTGTCGAGAACTTCTGTAGGACCTTTGGGCAGGTTGTGAAGGGGGTGCGTTCACGGGCGGCAACCAACCGCCTGCTCTGTTCGGCGCGGTTGATGGGCGGTCGGATGGTACTCTAATCGGGCTTCGAAACAGAAGTGACACATATGGAGCGCTTTAATAAATTGCAACGTTTCAATAAACAGCTTTTTGTTTAACTGCAACTAAAACTCTGTTACGATGCAGTCCAGGCGGGTGCCGGAATGGGACTTGGGCACGCGCGAACCTACTTGAAAGGCTACTTTTATGGCTATCGAGAAGACCTTCATCATGATTAAGCCCGACGCCGTGCGCGACCGCAAGATCGGCGAGATCGTTGCTCGCATTGAGCGCAGCGGCCTTGTCATCGAGCGCATGGAGATGACCACGCTCGAGCGCGCTACCGTCGAGGAGCACTACGCCCATCTGGCCGACAAGCCCTTCTTTGGCGGTCTCTGCGACTTTATGACGAGCGGTCCGGTCGTCAAGATGGTCGTTTCCGGTCTCTCCGCTGTTGCTAAGATGCGCACCCTCATGGGCGCTACTAATCCGCTTGACGCTGCTCCTGGTACCATCCGCGGCGACTTTGCCGTCGATGTCAACGCCAACGTGATCCACGGCTCCGACTGCCTGGAGAACGCCGAGATTGAGATCAAGCGCTTCTTTGGCTAAACCAGCTTTGACTCCTTAAAGCTGTTAGCGTGTGGCTTGGGCGCC
>CAUEUQ010000129.1:0-2661 GCA_959021215.1 uncultured Collinsella sp.
GCCATGGGCTTCGCCATGCTCGGCCGCCTGGTGCTCACCAAGCAGCTCGTGCCCTTCTACTTCCTGGGCTTCCTGCTGTGCTCCTACGCCAACGTGCCCGTCCTGGGCGTCGCCCTGATCGCCATCATCATCGGCATCGACAAGTTCGACCTGCTCGGCCTGGGCGGAGCCCAGCCCCAGCTCTCCGCGGAAGGGGATGAGGACGATGACTTCTAGTCCCGAGAACAAGATCACGCGCTCCGACCTCGTCAAGAGCGCCGTCAACGTCGGCGCCCTGGGCATGGAGTTCTCCTGGACCTACTACAAGCAGATGAACATCGCCTTCTGCCTGATGGTCGCCAACATGCTCAAGAAGATCTACGCCGGCCGCCCCGACGACTACGCCGAGGCCCTGCACCGCCACTGCGCGTTCTTCAACATCACCGTCCAGTTCGCCCCGTTCGTCGGCGGCATCGCGATGGCCATGGAGGAGAAGGTCGCCCGCGGCGAGATCGAGCCCGAGAGCGTCAACGACGTCAAGGCCGCCCTCATGGGCCCGCTGTCCGGCATCGGCGACTCCATCTTCCTGTCGACGCTGCGCGTGGTCGCCGCCGCGGTGGGCATCAGCCTGTGCCAGGCCGGCAACCCCTTCGGCCCCATCGCCTTCCTGCTCATCTACAACGTCCCCGGCTTCGCGCTGCGCGTCTGGGGCGCCGTCAAGGGCTACGAGCTGGGCGTGGGCTTCCTGGACGAGGCCCAGAGGACCGGCCTCATGCAGAAGATCATGACCTGCGTGGGCATCGTGGGCGTCATGGTCGTGGGCGCCATGTGCAAGGACATGTTCTGGGCCAGCATCCCGGTGGCCATCGGCTCGGGCGACGACGCCCAGACCCTCCAGGACATCCTGGACGGCATCATGCCCGGCATGCTCGGCATGATCGCCTTCTGGCTGTACTACTGGCTGCTGTCCAAGAAGATCAACCCCATGGTGCTGATCGTGGCCACCATGGCCGTGGGCATCGTCGGCGCGTTCTTCGGCGTGCTGGCGTAAGGGCCCGGCTGCATAGACTGTCATTGCAACCTGGTAAGGGGATGGAGCGGGCCTATGCCCTCCATCCCCTTACTTGTATAGAGGGAGTTCGTATGTTCGCGAAGGATCGCGAAGCAATGCGCCTGACGCCGGCAGAGGTCAGGCTGATTCTTATTGAGTCCCTGCAATGGTGCGCCAACAACGCGGTGTACTTTTTAGGGCTTATCGGCGCGGCGACGTATGATTTGGCTGGCACGGCCTTTTTGGTTGCCGCCATTACGCTCGTACGCAATCTTATGACGTCGGCGGGCAATATGGTGTCGGGCTCGGTCATCGACCGCTTTGGACCGCGCCGGACGTCGTTTGTGACGTGCGTGATTACGGCGGTGCTATCGCTTGGCGTGGGGTTGGCGCCGTTGTCTGTCCCCGGGCTTGTGTTTGCCGCGTGCGTCTTGGGGCTTGCGGGCGGCTTTATCAACACCTGTACGCATGCGTTTCCGGGATACCTGGAGTCGACCACCGAGGGCCGTACCCGCGTGAACGGTCTCATGGTGTTCTACAGCAATATCGCCTATACCGCTGGCCCGCTGCTCGGTGGTGCCATCGTGAGCTGTTTTGCCACGCAATCGGTCTATCTGCTCATGGCGGGCATGATGGGTGTGGCGGCCGTGCTCTCCTTGGGCTGTCACGAGTGTGTTGCTCCCGCAAAAGGGGAGAAGCCGAAGGGCGGCATTCTGGGCGGCATGGCCGAGGGCGCGCGACTTACGTTTCGCGACCACGACCTGCGCCTTATCTTTATCTCGGGCTTTCTGGGCTTCTTTGCGTTTGGCGCGTTCGATTCGCTGGAGTCGTTGTTCTATCGCGATGTGCTCAACGTGGATATCGTCTGGCTGGGCTGGCTGTCCTCGGTCGTGGGCCTCACTTCCTCGGTGGGCGCGTTCATCCTGACCAAGCTTTCTGCCCGCCATGTCAACCTGCGATTGCTGCTCGGCGCGCTCATGGCCGTGGGCATTGGGTCCATGGTGTACGTGGGCACCGATATGCTGGGGGTCGCGATTATCGGTCAGGCGATTAACGGTCTGGCCTGGGGATTCCTGGAACCGCTGCAGATGATCTTGATTCAGGAGCGCGCTGACATCAAATACCTGGGGCGCATTACCGGCTTTGTGCGTTTTGGCCTGATGAGCGCCGGCGTGCTGCCGCTGCTGGCGGCTCCGTTTTTGGCGGAGGCTTTGGGTGTCCAGACGGTACTGTTTGGGGCATCGACCATTATTGCGCTGGTAGGAACGCTGTTCTTTGTCACACAAGGGAGGCGCCAGAGGCGTTAGCTATACATTCAATTCTAATTTAATACCACTCACCAGAGAATTTCGACCGTTCACCGAGGATTGGAGCAGATTGATAAGTGGTATTAAAAACACATTAGGTGTATGTCTATAATTGGTATCGAAAAGAAACGCGATGTATAGAGTTGCGTGCAGGACAGAAAGGAAAAGCCATGAAGGAAACCGAGAAGATCGAGATCATGCACTTTAGCCAGGAGGGCTACGTCGAGGACGGCAAGAACGTCTACGAGACCGGCAAGAAGATGATTGAGCTCGCCGACAAGGTCGCCGACGAGGGCTACGACGCCGTGTTCCTGATGGGCGTCG
>CAUEUQ010000130.1:0-2607 GCA_959021215.1 uncultured Collinsella sp.
GGGTCAGCCCGTGGGAGGCCAGGGCGCCGCTGACCGGTGGACGGCACCGAGCCGTCGATCGACTTGAAGAAGGGGGAGGCCTCGCGGCCTCCCCCTTTTTTTGTGTTTGATAGAGAGCTGTAATACAAGAACTCGCCTTCGTTTGGCTTGTCTTACTGTTTGGCTGTATTTTGAGTCCTTCTTTTGTATTTGCGCGATAATAACTCCCGTTGGCGTTAGGGAGGACTTGATGTTTACCGTTTTTATCTTGGGCAATATTGCTTCGGGAAAGTCGACTGCCTGCCGCTACCTCGAATCTCATGGCGCCATGCTTATCGATCTTGATGAGCTTGCCAAATCGCTGTATGTGCCGGGCTCCGATATCGTCAATGCCCTCGCCGAAGAATTCGGTTGGGACATTCTGGACGGGGAGGGCGGCATTCGCCGCAATGTCCTCGCTGCTCGAGCTTTCGCCTCTCCTGATACAGTTGCGCGGCTCAACGACATCGTTCATCCGGTTCTCATCGAACAGCTGTCACTGAGGATTCATGATCCGGTTTGCTGCACGGTTTCGTCCCCCCGTTATCCCTTTGCGGTTGTCGAGGTTTCTGCCCCGACTGGTTTTGAGGATGCTTTTGGCCTGGCTGATGAAATTCTGGTTATCAGCGCTCCTTTAGCAGTTCGTCGCGAGCGTGCCATCCATCGTGGTATGGAGTCCTCTGATTTTGATGCGCGCTCTGCATGCCAACCTGATGAGGCTTCGCTTTGCAATCTCGCTACGACGGTAATCGATAATGCGGCAGGCGATAACTCGCTCTTTGAACAACTGGACGCATGGCTTGCACGCCATGGCTTCGGGGGTGTAGTGGATAAGGATGAGGCCGATGCCTAAGACACGTTTCTTTGCGTGGTATCGCGTGGCGCCACTTGCCGTTATGTTCGTCTTCGGCCTTATTTCGCTCGTCTATTCGTATGCCCCTGCCGCCTTCTTTAAGCCTTTGTATCCAATTGACTACGAGGCGTACGTAAAGCAATCGAGTATTTCGCACAATCTTGATCCGTATCTGGTGTGTGCTGTCATAAAGTCGGAATCGAATTGGGATCCCGAGGCCGAGTCGAATCAAGGCGCTCAGGGATTGATGCAGCTGATGCCCGAGACTGCCCAGGATATGATTGCCAAGGGTCTTGTCGATGGTAGCGAGTATTCAGCCGACAACCTTAACGATCCCGTTACGAACATCGAGTTTGGCTGTGCGTATCTTTCGTATCTTCTAGCGTATTTTAACGGGTCGACTGACAGTGCCATTGCCGCCTATAACGCCGGCATGGGCAATGTCGACGGATGGGCGCAGCAGAGCACGTCGCTTCATAATGCAATCACCTTTCCCGAGACACAGGCGTATCTGATTCGTGTCAATAATGCCTGGGTTCGCTACAAGACCCTCTATCCCGATCGGTTCGTATAGGACTATGCCTGCCGCCTGCGTATACTGCAGATATATGAGTTAGGAGTATCCATGGCGGAATTTGAAGTTGAGCGTGTTGGAGGAGAGCTTAAACGTTTTGGCGTTGAGGGCTCCGAGGTGCCGTTTAAGGTCGTGTCTCCATACGAGCCCGCTGGTTCCCAGCCTAAGGCCATTGAGTCGCTTGTGCAGGGCGTGAGGGATGGAGATCGCTATCAGGTTTTGCTGGGCGTGACTGGTTCGGGCAAGACCTTCACTATGGCTAAGACTATTGAGGCCCTGGGGAAGCCGACGCTGGTCATGGCTCCCAATAAAACGCTTGCCGCTCAGCTCGCGAGCGAGCTCAAGGAATTCTTCCCTGACAACGCCGTGGTCTATTTTGTGTCGTACTACGATTACTATCAACCCGAAGCGTATGTGCCGCAAAGCGATACGTATATCGAGAAGGATTCCTCGATTAACGAAGAAGTCGAGATGCTGCGACATCAGGCGACTGCATCGCTGCTATCTCGACGCGATGTGATCGTCGTCGCATCGGTCTCGTGTATCTATGGCATTGGCTCTCCCGAGGACTATGCGGGCCTAGCTCCGAACGTCGACAAGAAGGTGCCGCTCGAGCGCGATGACTTTATCCATGCACTTATCGACATTCAATATGATCGCAATGACTATGACCTGGCACGCGGCACGTTCCGCGTGCGCGGCGATGTTGTCGACGTGTATCCGCCCTATGCCGAGCATCCGTTGCGGTTTGAGTTCTTTGGCGACGAGGTCGAGCTGATTGCCGAGATTGACGAGGTCACCGGAGAGATGCTGCGTGAGTACGAGGCCATTCCCGTGTGGCCGGCCTCGCACTACGTGACTGAGAAGCCGAAGGTCAAAGCGGCTCTGAAATCAATCAGTGAAGAGTGTGAGAAGCGTGTGGCCGAGCTCAAGGCGACTGATAAGCTGCTCGAGGCACAGCGTCTGCAGCAGCGCACCGACTATGATCTTGAGATGCTCGAGACGATGGGCTTTTGCAACGGCATCGAGAACTACTCGCGTCATCTGGACGGTCGCAAGCCGGGTGAGCCGCCGTTTACCCTGATCGATTACTTTCCTAAGGATATGCTCTGCATCATCGACGAGAGCCATGTAACGGTGCCGCAGATCCGCGGCATGCACG
>CAUEUQ010000131.1:0-2603 GCA_959021215.1 uncultured Collinsella sp.
GTTGCCGCGCCCCGCAGTGCCCGCTTCCCCCGAGAACAATTATCAGTGCAGGTAGGCGGGTTGCGTATTTTCGGAAAACCGAGGGATGGTCGACCCATATGGTTCAAACGTAGTAGATAGGTCGTTTTCGTGGCGCGGCCCCAAAACAGTCTTTTGGGACGGGTGGTATCCTTGGTAGCCCTGTGCTGCAAACGCACCTTAAACGCAAGGAGTCCCATGGATCTTATCGCCCAGCTCGCCCGCGAGCTCAACCTTAAGGCCGCCAACGTCGAGGCAGCCGTCAAGCTCATCGACGAGGGCAACACCATCCCCTTTATCTCGCGCTACCGCAAGGAGGCCACAGGCGGAATGGACGACGTCGCCCTGCGCGCACTCGACGAGCGCCTGTCCTACCTGCGCAATCTTGAACAGCGCAAAGAGGACGTCCTTCTGCTCATCGACGCCCAGGGCAAACTTACGCCCGAGCTCGAACAGCAAATTCGCGAGGCCGCGCAGCTCCAGCGTGTCGAGGACCTCTACAAGCCCTACCGCAAAAAGCGCATGACCCGCGCACAGAAGGCCCGCGAGGCAGGCCTGGAGCCGCTCGCCAACATGATCATCATGCAGGCCTCGGCCAAGGGCAGCGCGCTCGACACCGCCGCGGCCTACGTCAACGAGGAAGCCGGCTTCGACACGCCCGAGAAGGCGCTCGCCGGCGCGGCGGACATCGTGGCCGAGACGGTGGCCGAAGACCCCGAGAACGTCGCCGACCTGCGCGCCTTTACGCAAAACACCGCCGACATCATCGTCGAGGCCACCGACCCCGCCGAGAAGACCCCCTACGAGCCGTACTACAGCTATGATGAGCCGCTGCGCCGTATTCCCAACCACCGCGTGCTGGCTATCGACCGCGGTGAGCGCGAGGGCAAACTCCGCGTGCGCGTGAACGTCGACGGCGCTGCCGCCACGGCGCGCCTCGGCAGCCGTTGGCCCCGACGCCAGGGCGTCTTCGCGCCCGTCTTTGACGCCGCCATCGCTGACGGCTACAAGCGCCTCATGGCCCCCTCGCTGGAGCGCGAGGCCCGCGCCAAGCTCACCGTTCGCGCCCAGACCGAGGCCATTAATGTCTTTGCCAAGAATCTCGAGGGCCTGCTCTCGGCACGCCCCGTGCGCGGCGCCCGCGTGCTCGCGCTCGATCCGGGCTACCGCACCGGCTGCAAGGTCGCCGTCATGGACGAGACCGGCAAGCTGCTCGACCACGGCGTGGTCTACCCCACCAAGCCGCGCCACGACGTCGCCGGCACCAAGCGCGAGCTCGCCCGCCTCGTCAAAAAGGACGGCGTCAACACCATCGTCATCGGCAACGGCACCGCCAGCCGCGAGACCGAGGAAGTCGTCTCGGAGTTCATTGCCGAGCAGGCGCCCAGCCTTCGCTACACCATCGTTAACGAAGCCGGCGCGTCGGTGTACTCCGCTTCCGAGCTCGCCAGCCAGGAATACCCCGACCTGGACGTCACCGTGCGTGGCGCCATGAGCCTGGGCCGCCGCCTGCAGGACCCGCTGGCAGAGCTCGTCAAGATTCCGCCCCAGTCCATCGGTGTGGGCCAGTACCAGCATGACCTTGACCAGGCCGAGCTCTCGCGCACTCTGGGCCACGTGGTGGAGGACGTCGTTAACCGCGTGGGTGTCGACGTAAACACCGCGAGCGCAAGTCTGCTGGGATACGTATCGGGCATCACGCCGAGCGTGGCCAAAAACATCGTGGCCTACCGCGAGGAAAACGGCGCCTTTACCGATCGCCGCCAGCTCAAGAAGGTCCCCAAGCTGGGGCCCAAGGCATATCTCAACGCCGCGGGTTTCCTGCGCATTAGCGGCGGCAAGAACCCACTCGACGCGACAAGCGTCCACCCCGAGAGCTACGAGGTGGCCACGGCCGTCCTGGAGCGTGCCGGCGTTGCGGCAAGCGAGCTCAGCCGCGGCGGCGTGCCCGACATCGAGCGCCGCCTGGGCAGCATCTCGGCGCTAGCAAGCGACCTGAACTGCGGTACCCTGACGCTCATCGACATTGTCAACGAGCTCAAGAAGCCCGGCCGCGACCCGCGCGACGACGCGCCCGAGGTGGTCTTTAGCCGCTCGGCACTTTCCATCGACGACCTGGAACCCGGCATGGAGCTCAAGGGCACGGTGCGCAACGTCGTCGACTTTGGCGCCTTCGTCGACGTGGGAGTGCACCAGGACGGCCTTGTGCACATCTCCAAGCTGGCCAACCGCTTTGTCAAGCACCCGAGCGACGTGGTGCGCATCGGTGACACGGTCAAGGTGTGGGTCGAAAAGGTCGATCGCGACCGCAAGAAGATCTCGCTCACCATGGTACAGGGCAAGTAAACCGCCAAAGCAAAGGTACCCCCTGTAGCGATGTGCAAAATCGCGAGTATTCTGCAAATTCCACCGTTCCGGATGCCCCTCAGAGACGAAAAAGCATGGAACAGCCCCCGTTTTAGCGTCATCAGAGCCAAAACGGGGGCCGTTCCATGCTTCGGTTAACTGATAAAGACCTTTACCTTGCTGAATACTCTCAATTTTGCACGGCGCAGGCGGGGGTACCTTTGCCCACGGCAGGATAT
>CAUEUQ010000132.1:0-2589 GCA_959021215.1 uncultured Collinsella sp.
GCCACCCAAAAGGCCACCAATAAGTTGCGGTGAAATAGGGACTGTTTTGCGGTTTGACCAGCAAAAACAGTCCCTATTTCACCGCAACTGCGTTAGGGATTTTTCTACAGGGGGAGGGTAGTCAAAAAAGCCCCGTCCCAAATTGACTGCTCGGGGAGTCGCATTCGAGCTCGGTTGTCCTCTTAGCCACTCGATATCCTTCGGAGCAATAACGGTGATAAACTTGCTTAAGTGTTAATCAAGCTACACACAATCTTGCTCTCTAATTAATCAAGAATCGCTATAATTTTGATTAGCTAGAGAGCAAGATTGGAGAATCATGGCATTCAACGACTTGATCGCCCAGAAAATAAAGGACTTTGAACAGCAGGGGGTTCCGCAGGTCTTTGAGCGAGACCTTGATCTAGGAAACCCACAGGAGCCAAAGCGCGACAACATCGTAAATGTGATTGTGGGGGCCCGCCGTTGTGGAAAGACGTATCGCCTGTATCAGGAGATGCAGCGGCTTCAGTGCCGGGGCGTCAAGCTTGACCGGATGCTTTACTTCAATTTTGAGGATGAGCGCTTGCGCCCGTATGAGCCATCGCTGCTGGCGGACGTGCTCGACACGTTCTATGCGCTGTATCCTGTTGCTCGAATCGAGGGCGCTTACATTTTCTTTGACGAGATCCAAGAAATTCCCGAATGGGGTGCGTTTCTGCGTCGTGTAGTCGATACGGAGAAAGCGACCGTCTATGTGACGGGATCTTCTTCTAAGATGCTGTCCTCAGAGCTTAAGAGCGAGTTCAGGGGTCGTTCTCTTATACGGGAGCTTTTTCCGTTGAGTTTTTCGGAATACGTTCGATATAAGACGGGGAACGTTTTCGAGCCAGATGCGACCTTTTCCCCGAGCGATGCAGCGCTGCTTCGACATCATCTGATCGGGTATCTTGAACGAGGGGGATTCATCGCGACACTTGAGCAGACGCCTGCAGACGCGATTCAGCTGCTACAGGAATATGCTTCGCGAACGGTCGCCATGGACGTCGTTGAACGGTACGACGTCAAGAACCCTCGCCTGGCATCGCTGTTCTTGACGCGGTGTATGGCATCTTCGGGACGAGAGCTGTCAGTGAACAAAGTGTACAACGAGTTCAAGAGCAGACAGATACCCGTCAGTCGTAATTCGCTCAGCGATTTACTTGAGTATTATGAGGACGCCTACCTGTTATTTTCTGTGCCGGAGTTTACGCGTTCACTGGCAAATAACATGCGGTCTGCGTCTAAGGTCTACGCTGTCGACCCTGCGATGTTTGGAGCATTCTCTCCCGCATCGGCATTGGACCAGGGCCAGAGGCTCGAGACCGCAGTGTTCAATGCGCTAAGGAGAAGGACTCCCGCGGTGAGGACCGGCTCGGTCTGCCGCCTGCTAATCAAAGAGAAGAGCAAAAGCCATGAGGTGGACTTTGTGGCTGGGGACGCGCTTCTCATGCGGGCTTATAGCCTGATTCAGGTGAGTGCGGATATGGCAAGTGAGAAAACGCGCGAGCGCGAAATTGCCGCGCTTGATGCCTCGATGGCCCAGTTCGATCTTGGCGAGTCGGCAATCGTTACCATGGATGAACAGACCGATATTCCATGCGAGCACGGTGTGGTGCACGCTATGCCCGCATGGAAGTGGCTTCTTGCCTGATCATCTATGGACCTGTGGGGTTAGGACCTCCTGGCTCCTTCATCGCGGTTGGGGAGCACCTTGCTGCGCCCGGCTAGTCCTGGGCTTTGATACTCGGCAGTAGGATCTGCGCGAGGTAGTCGGTTTCGAGCTTAGTGGCACCATCGGCCTTGCCGTCTTTACCTACCAGGTCGTTCTTGATCTGACTATACGTATAGCGGTTGCCGGTCGTCAGCTCGACAAGCTCAATGGCCGTGTCCATGGGGTAGGTCGACACGGGATCCTGGGTGCGCCCGTTGATAGTCTGGGGCACCACATACGGATAGACAGGACCGCTAGCATAGACGGTGTAACCGTTGCCTAGATTGGCCGCACCCAAAACCGTATCGCCTTCATCGGGCGTAAAGCTCTCGCCCTCGCGCACCGCGACGAGCGTCACAATCGGCGTATCGCTGTCGCCGGCAAGATAGATGCATAGCGTGCTGCCATTTTGCCAAGTCTCGACCTTGCCGTACCACTCGACGGGGATATCGAGCTGGTAGAGGTCGGTTGCCTTGTGACGGGCGTCGGCATCACGGGATGCCTGTGCCTTTTGCGCGCTCACGGCATTGACGGCGGCGTCGCGCCGCGCGGTTGCCGCCTGCTGGAGCACCTTGGCGGTAGCGGCGGAGCTCGCGCCTCCCTCCTCGGCATATTTGGCGGCGGCATCGATCTGGTCGCCGGTCACCGTGTCGGCCGAAGGCACCTTGAGCTTAAAGGTGGCCTGGGCACTTAAATCCTGTCCATCGCTCTTAACGGTGACCTGCGCCTTGGTGGTCGGGACGGTATAGATGGTGCCGTCGGCCGCGATGGGGGAGGCGGCGATGGAGAGCGTGTAATCGCCGGGCAGCAGTTTGATGCCGCGGCCGTGCTCATCAACGTAGAGCGTTTCGCTCACG
>CAUEUQ010000133.1:0-2566 GCA_959021215.1 uncultured Collinsella sp.
AGAGCAATGTAAAGATGCATGATGAGATTGCGGGATGCCAGCGAGCTCACCGTGACGGGCGAGGCCGTCAGAGCATCGTCCACACATGCGGCGATGGCCCGCAGGCGCTCGGCGAGCTTTGCATCGTCGGTGTCGGGCAACACGGGCCTCACCAGCGAGGCCAGGCACAGGCGCCGCTGCGACTCCCCGCCCGCAACGCGGATTCCGTAGCGTGGGCGCTTTTCGAGCGTTAAGTCAAATTGGGCGAGTTTCTGCTCTACCAGACGCATGTCATTGGACAGAGTTCGCGCCGAAACGTAGAGTAAATCCGCATACTCCTCAATCGTCACCCACTGGGACCGCATGAGGAGGTCGTTAAGAAGGAAGGACACACGGCCGTCGCGCGTATCAGGAATGCCCGGATGGGCCAGAGCCGCACCGTCTAGCAAGCGAGCAAGCTCATCTGCACGTGCAACATCGATACGATACTGCCCCTTGCTGCCAACGATGCGTGCAACCCCTGCAAGGTTGTCGTTTGCGCGATGGATATAGTTTCTCACGGCGCGCTCGCTTACCTCGAGACGCTTGGCAAGTACCGCGACAGCGACAGGCTGAGCGTCCTCGATCATATTTACAAGCTGCTTGACGCGAGCATCCATGTCCTCCTCCTTTCCCTGCGTCTAGTCTAACGCGGTAAAGAATGACACTCCACGTCGCGCTCGTTCCGCCAACTCGGAACAGGTTGCGGGGAGTCCAGCTGAGCTATGGAGAGCCTGGGGAGAGGGCCCGAAGGCAATGCGTCGGTGTGGGATGCGCCTTCCCAGCCATTGGGCAGTCATTGGGGACAGACTTAAATGAGTAGTCGTTGGGGACGTTCTTGTTTGGCTAGTCGTTTAAGAACGTCCCCAATGACTATTAAGGACTGTCCCAAGCTGCCGGCAGGAAAGGACCGTCCCCAAGTGCCGGGTTTGTCCCCAATGACTAGGTGAATAGCA
This sequence comes from uncultured Collinsella sp., assembly GCA_959021215.1. Lineage (GTDB taxonomy): Bacteria > Actinomycetota > Coriobacteriia > Coriobacteriales > Coriobacteriaceae > Collinsella. The sequence goes on from CAUEUQ010000133.1 coordinate 975, forward strand.
AAAGCCCCGCAGCCGGAGCGGACTGCGGGGCTCATGAAGAGAGGCTAGTTTGTGGGCGCTTTGCCTGGCGCCCACGAGAGAGGCAACAGAGTAGAGACTACTCGTGGATGCGGGTACCGGAGAGACCGGCCATGGTCTCGGCGGCCTTGTCCAGAGCACCGATGATGCAGGTGCGGCCCTTGCGGGAACGGGCGAACTTGATGGCAGCGCGGACCTTGGGCTCCATGGAACCCTTGCCGAACTGGCCCTCGTCGGCCAGGCGCTCGGCCTCGTCGGCGGTGAGGTCCTCGAGCTCCTCCTGGTTGGGCTTGCCAAAGTTGATGGCGACATGCTCAACGGCGGTCAGCAGGAACAGAACGTCGGCGTCGCAGTCCTCGGCCAGCAGCTCGCCGCCCAGGTCCTTGTCGATGACGGCGGGAACGCCCTTGTAGCAGCCCTTGTTCTCGTAGTCGCGGACGACGGGGATGCCGCCGCCACCGCAGGCGATGACGATGAACTCGTTGTCGAGCAGGTTAAGGATGGAGTCAGCCTCGACGATCTTCTTGGGATCGGGGGAGGCGACGACGCGACGCCAGCCGCGGCCGGAATCCTCGACGAAGACCTTGGAGGGATCCTCGGCCATGAACTCCTTGGCCTGCTCCTCGGTGTAGAAGGGGCCGATCGGCTTGGTCGGGTTCTTGAACGCGGGATCGTCGGGATCGCACTCGATCTGGGTGACGACGGTGGCGGCGTGCCAACGCTTATAGCGCTTGTGCATCTCGCGGCCGATGCCCTGCTGCAGGTGATAACCAATGTAGCCCTGGGACATGGCGCCGCACTCGGGCAGCGGCATCTCGGGGGTACCGATGGCATCGTGGGCAGCGGCGAAGGCGTTCTGGATCATGCCGACCTGCGGGCCGTTGCCGTGGGTGATGATGATCTCGTTGCCCTGCTCGATGAGGCCGAGGAGGGCATGGGCGGTGTTGCTCACGGCCTCGATCTGCTCGACGGGGTTGTTGCCGAGGGCGTTGCCGCCAAGGGCGACGACAATACGATCGGGCTTGCCAAGAGGCTTAGACATTGCTGGAATCCTTTCTGTAAAAGGCCTACAACCCATTAATAACCCGCGTCCGTGCGATACGCGAGTTTATTAAGGTTTATATTCTCTTTATCGCTCATTTTATTCATTTTGAAAATAGCGGAACGGTGAACGGTCGTTTTTGTCCGCTCAGCGTACAGAACACCAGCTCAGACATATCTACGCCATTTACGTGCAACTTTATTTAAATGCAGCGAGGATTATGTCGGATTATGCAAACTACATCTCTGCTAAACACAAAACGGACAGCGCAATATCTTACTCGCGCTATACGAGATTCTATGCACTTATAAGTCGAGTATGCACCCCTGCAAAAACAAGGGGCTTTTCATCCAGCATAAGGAATAAAGAAGGGCTCCGAAAAGGCGGCAACAGCCAAGTCCCCCATCCATCCCCAAAGTGGCGCGAGGTTTCGCGGCAAAGCCGCGAAACAGCGAAGGGGACGGAATACCCGGCCAACTACGTCCTTCATCCGCCCACACAATCCGAGGACGTAGTCGTAGCAGGATCTGAG